>CBDUQP010000004.1:0-61368 GCA_965369385.1 uncultured Phycisphaerales bacterium | reverse complement strand
TCACCTGCTCTGTGTACGAGAATTCTTTCCTGCCAGAAAGAATTCTCGTACACTGACGCACGTAGTCTTGATCGTTTGGTTGACTTTTGGGAAGAGGATATTTGGAAATTCGGGCGATTCAGCGGGGATTGGCGGCTGAATCGGGCGAATTGGCCAGCGGAGAGTATCAAGGTTGAGGGGTGACGGTATGGAAAGAATGAATCTGAGAATAATGGTAGTTTTCGCGATTGTCGCATTGATCGCTATCGGGTTCCAGTTTGTCAACAATGAGAACCGGGCGGCGATTGGTGCCGATGGTGATTCCCCCGTGTCCAACCGGGAGGTCCCGAAGGGGCAGTTCCGCGGTTTTGCGATCCAGTTGCACAATCGCGGCGATAAGGATCATCCCTACGAGGAATTCATTACCGAGATGGCAGACGCCGGCGCCAACACGGTATTCATAGTGGTCCACGCTTATCAGGAGAACTGCGCTTCGACGAGCATTTTCCTCGAATCCCGCAAGAAGCCTTCGGATGAGAGGCTGAAGAAGATTATCAGGCATGCTCACAGCAAGGGCTTGCGCGTGGGGCTGATGCCGGTTGTGCTGCTGGCGGCACCGAGAAAGAGCGAGTGGCGGGGGAAGATCGCCCCGGACAACTGGAGCAAGTGGTGGGAGAACTATACGCAGGTAATCCTTCATTTTGCCTATATTTGCAGCGAGACGGATGTCGAGATGATGATGGTCGGTTCCGAGCTCAACAGCACCGAGGGCCAGACAAAGCAATGGAAGAGACTCATTGCGAAGGTTCGCAGGCATTACGGCGGACTCATGGGATACTCGGCCAACTGGGATCACTACCGAACACCCAAATTCTGGGACGATCTGGACTTGGTGGGAATGACCGCCTATTACGATCTGACCGGGGGGGCAAAGCCGACAGTCGGGCGATTGACCGCTGCGTGGAAACCGCTGAAGAAGGAAATTCTTGCTTGGCAGAAGACGATAGGTAAACCTATTCTATTCACCGAGCTGGGCTGGCCAAACCAGGTGACCTGCGCCCAGTATCCGTGGAATTACTACGCCAGTGAAATCCCAGACCCCCAGGCCCAGGCAAATTGCTTCGAAGCGTTTTTCGATACGTGGATATCGGAACAAAACGTAGCCGGTTTTATGGTGTGGGAATGGCGAAAACGCCGCGGGGCAGAAGAGAGTCCCGAGAAGGATATTTCATATATTCCATGCGGTAAGCAAGCGATGAGGGTGATTACGAAATACTTCAGCCTCCCCGAGGCGGTAACCACTCAACCGACCAGTCAACCTGCAGGCTCGGTGGCAAAAGGCAAGTAACCTCCCCGCTATTTTCCAATTCGGGCCGAATCAATACAGAACACGGTGATTGCGGAAACCGTCGAAAAAGCAAGACCCCATAGGCTGCTGTCCGATATTGGTTCGATTTCCACGCCGACTCGACTACCCTGCAAAACATCCAGTGTTTTCTGTGGCGAACCGATAGTATCGTCGCTCGACACACAACGCTGAAAGCCGGCCATTTTCAGACTCAAATACCATTTTGAAGTTTTTTTATGAGGCTCCGGGGAATCTCCTTGATCGGTTCGAATCCCCGGTTATCTTGCTCTTTCAAGTCACGCTGGTCTTCCGGCGAATCAAACTCCGATTTTGAGGAACGAACTCATGAGCGGCATTACGGTCAATCGCAGCATGCATATCGAGCAACCCACTGATGTAGAAGAGGCGATGGTGGCCTCGATGGGGTACGTTTCCAATGACGAGAACACTCTGATGGAGACCATTGCCTACGGCGGGCAGCGGAACTACTGGTTCTCTGCGCGAGGTATTGCCGACGGCGATTACACCCAGCCGTCGCCCGTGATGCGCAAGAGCACCGATAACGGAAGAACGTGGCAGGTTGTCGGCGATTGGCCCGTGGTGACCCCAATTCATGGACGGCTTGAACTTTGCCATTTCAGCCCGAACTGGATCGTGAATCCCAAGACCGGATCGATACTTCGCATGTACGCCACGAACGAGCACATTCGCGGCACGCTGCCGTGGGACAAGGGCAGCCCCACAACTAAGACCCGCCTGATGTGGACGGGGATGTCCCATGACGGCGGCGAGACATGGAGCCAGCCCGAGCAGCTTGTCTGTCAGGGCGACGAGTATGATTACTGCCATTGGGCACTCGATACGGATTACGGCCAGAACGGTGCGGGCATAGAGGGCGTCACTCCGCTATGGACCGAAGATGGGCGTTTTGTCCTGCCGATGTTCATGGATGCCTCACCAGAGAAGAAGGCCCAGGGCATCCACTGGCGCAGCAGTCTGCTTATTGGTACATGGCGGGATGATGACAGCGGGGTGGACTGGGATATCTCGAATCCGGCTAGTATTGACCCTGCAAAGGGCCATGGCGATGGGGAGCCGAGCATAGCGTTCCTGCCTGATGGCCGCCTGCTGATGACGATGCGGTCACGAAATTTCCCCAATGACGGCATGAAGATTCAGAGCGCCAAGTTCTATGCCATTTCCGAGGATGTTGGCCAGACATGGACCGATCCCAAGCCGCTACAGTATACCGATGGCGAGCAGGTGTATTGCCCGGCGAACCTGGCCCACGTGTTCACATCCGGCAAGAATGGTCGTCTGTATATCATCACCAACATACTTGATGAGCCTACGACGAAGGGCTGCGACCCGCGCACGACGTTGCACATCGCCGAGATGGACCCCGACACCATACAGATCAAGCGTGACACCGTCACTGTGATTGCCACGCGCGATATCGAAGCGGGCGAACCTGAGACCATTCGTCTGTCGAACTGGCGGCGGTACGAGGATCGCGAGAACGGCAATATCGTGTTGATTATGACGGCTTGCCCGGGCGACGTAGGGCGATTCGAAGGCGGCGGTTGCCCGCCTCACAGTTATCGCTACGATATCGTCCTGCCGCAATAGGCTCCCTGCCCGAGACATATGCAGTTGGCATTCTCGGATTACGGGATCTGCACATTCATTGGCGGTAGTGGTGGTAGTGCGCTGCGTGGAGCCTGAGTATCAGTAATCTACGCCCATATTCTTCAGGCATGCGGTGATATCGGCCTTGGAATCGGTGTACACACGCCAATACTGCCATGGGGCTTTGTGCTTGGCGTACCATTGTTCGAAGGCATCGATAGGTCCATCACGCATTCCACCCTTGCCCAGTTCATCGGCCCGCTCGAACACGTGTGACCAGTCCTCGTGCTCGTGGCCGGCTCCGGCAACCCATTGGATGCAGTGCAGATCAGGCTCATTGCAAAGCGGTTCGAGGTTCGGCAGGTTTCCCAGTCCGTCGAGATGATAGCATACGCCGTCAAGACGCGCGAATTCCTGATGTAAATATGGCAGGGCGAATTCCTTGAAGTGTTCCGGGCTTATCATGTATCCGAAGTCGCATTGTGGAATGGCGACTTTGCCGCGGGAATACAGGCCGTGTCTGCAGACGCTTCCGAAAGTTTCGAAATCATAGAGCTCAGCATAAAACTCCAATGCCTGGGCGACGGCCTTGTCTACCTGTTTCAGGCAGCGATGCACGCCTTCAGGATTGTCATAGAGATCCATCAGGAGATTCGAGCTGCCTCGTATGGCTTCGAGGGCGTCCAGGTTTCCGCCGATGGCGCTGGCGGAGATCAGGATAGAATCGCCGCAGAGTTCCTGAAGCTGCCGCGTGGTATCTCTGAACCTTATGGCGACTTCATGATCGAAGTTGGCCACCAGTTCCACAGTGTCCAGATCGTCGATGAACGGTACCATGCCATGGCTGTCGCCGGCTTGGGTGATCTCGCCGCCAAACAGGGCCGGTAGCAATCCGTAGATGTCGAACAGGTATACGCAGTAATACGGAATTGCGCCACCGAGGAACTCATTTGCATCTGCCCATTTGAGGAGCGAATCGGCAAGGGCTTTGATGTCTGTCTTGCGGGTGATGCCCAGCGGCGGGGCGGGTATACGGTTGGCGTTATCATGCGGGACAACGCTGCAAAGCATGGGCACATCGCCTTTCCAATAGGCATCCCAATACGGCCGCACCTGCTCAAGCTTATCTAGTATCTTGCTCATCTCGCTCGGTTCTCCAGAAGTTGCCCGCATTCATTGCCAATGCCCGGCACCATAACGGATTATACGGTGCAAACGGCCGGAATTCGCTGGCAGTCGCCGACAGCAGGCCGAAACACACATTCAAGTCACAGCATTACCCCACATGCGAAATGAAAACAACACCTGTCCCGAGTGATCATCGATAGTATCAACGATTATGCGTAAATTTGATCACCCCGGCCGAAAATGGACACCTGCCCGCCGCATCCGATGAATAGAGCTATCTCGATGGTTACTGGTGCTTACGGTTAGGCTGAAGATAGGTTTGTTCCACAGCTCTTGGCGAAACCCCGATGGGTTCATGCACAATCAGCCCACGGCTTGCACCAGGGAGTAGTGCATGCGCGTAGGCTGATTGTGAATGCTATTGGCGGGAGTTTGTGTTTGCTCTCGCTATTTGTCTTCTTGCTGGGCGACAGTGGCTTGGTTTTGTTCTTTGCGTTTGCGTCGGGTGGCGATTATGGCTCCGCCTGCTGCCATGATTGCGATTGTCGCCGGTTCGGGGGTTACGTTGACGTCGAAGGTGGTGTCAACGAATGCGCCATCGAGATCGGTTGCACGCACGGTTATCTGCCCCTCGCCAGCCTGGCCGGTTGCGTATTCAAGTTGCAGCATGCCGGCTGCGTCGACGTTGGCGGAGATGACGGCGGCATTGGTGTTGCCGACAACTTCGAACGCCAGCTCATCTGCGATCTGGCTGATGGAGTTGAACAGGACAATGTGTTCGCTGCTGACATGATCAATCGGCTCGCTGCGCAACGGTAACTGCGTATATGCGCCCCCGGCGTCATATGTTGTCAGTGCGTTGATAGCATCGACGACGTCCATTCCGTCACCGACTACGGTTCCGAAGACGGTGAATCCGCCATTCTGTGCGTCCAGATTCTCGGAGTTATCTCCGACATTGAAGAACCACTGGCATGTTGCGCTGTCGGGATTGTCGCCCAGCTTGGCCATCGCGATTGTGCCCCGGACGTTGGAAATGCCGGGTTCGTTGGTGATAGGGGGATGAGTGGCGATATAGGATGCGCCGGCAGGATCATCGGACCAGGTGGCCATTCCGCCCTGGATAATGAAGTCGGGCACGGAGCGATGAATGAAGCTGCTGTCGTAGTCGCCGGCGTCCGCGTATGTCTGGAAGTTCGTTACCGTTCCGGGCGTGGCCGTTGGGAACATTCTCACGTCGATATCGCCCATGACGCTATCAAACCGATAGAGAACGTCGGCATCATCGAAGTGGCTGGTCAGGTCGACTTCAGTTGAAGAAGTAATGGCCGAATCCACACTGATCGCCGCGATCTGATCGGTGACAACAGGTGCGATGTTGAGCGGAGCAACCGCCGTCAAGAGCGTTCGTTCTTCCACCGTTTCGAAGACGATTGGATTGACCGTGCGGCCGGGTGTTGAAGCTTTGCGACTGCGATTGAACAGTGATCGACTTGACATAGATTCCTCCAGGTTATGTATTGGCCACTCGAAAACAGACCACCTGCATGCCTCCTGCGACACGCGAGACACGATTATAAGGCCAAACCGCAGTTGTTGTCTACCCCATGATTGATGGATGGCCTGTAACAGGCTAATGGAACAGTTGTTACGGGGCAACTGGTGCCGTTGTTGCTTAGTCCGGATAGCGTTTGAAGATTTCTTCCATTGCGATTGTTTCCCATTCCCAGAGGCGTTTGGGATCGTGCCTGCATGTTGAGATATCCTTGAGGATGATTTCGACGTGGCATCCGGCGAGCTTATCCAGTGCGTCGGCGATTTCCTTGCGTGCCTGCTCCGGCCGCCATCGGTCTTCTGCGAGAATCGCCGGGTTGGGCTTGTGACTGATTACGTAGTCGGTTCCTATCTCGGCTGCGGCTCGTTCAAGATCGCACCAGGGGCTTATCGATATCTTGCGGAGATTCGGAATCCGTCGCAGGACGTCCATCTTCAAGTCGAGCGGTTCGCAGCATCCGTAATAGGTCATGCCCCAACGCTCGAGCCATCGCATGTCATGCTTAACCGCAAATTCCCAGTGCATCTCGGGCGAGACTGCTGAGAATATCTGGGCGTTGGCACATCCCCACATATTGTGCGGCCGCACGTACTGGGGATCGTAATCGTCACCCGGCAGGGCATTGGTGTATCCGTATCCGCCGGATCCGATTCTGCAGTTTGTGCAGTTGGTCGCCAGCAGGTTCATCTGTTCTAGCTGGTCAAGCTCTGCAAGATAGGCGTCCACCATTTTCTCGACGGCCGCGTGCACGAGGTCCGGTTTCATCACCAGATCGAGCATGGCTTCTTCTACACCCCACCAGCGGATGAGGTTGTCCCATGGTGTGTACCAAGTGTGCATATGTTTGATCTTCTTCACGGGCATGATGTCGCCGAAAATCGCACATTGGTATTCATAGGCCGCTTCGGTAGCTTCCGCATCGTATGTGACTACTGGCATCTTGATCTTGTCGAGGTCCTCGGGGTCGACGATCTGCCTGTGGAATTCCCGGCTGACCACACTGCTGCTTTCTTCAGTTCTGACGATATCGACATCTTCGACGATTCCAAAACCGGTGCTGCTGAAGCAGATGGGGCTGCCGATGAAGTCGTTGACTACAGTATCACCCGGGTAATGCTTCAAGTGGTAGAGTTGGCGACGAATGCATATTTCGGTGAATCGCGCCTTTTCGTGCTGGCAGGTGAGGGCCAGTTCCGGGTCCTCATCAATCTCATTCAACGGGAATTCCATCATCCACAGCATTGGTCGCGTAGATTCCAGATCGTTCAGCCTTCGCCAGAGCTCGGCTCGCTCTTTGTGGACAGGATCCTGTGCTATGTGTGCAACCTGTTCCTGCAACTTGCGAAGGGTGTCAATGTCGGTGGACGGGATGTCTTTGTATTCATGTAGCATTAGGTGTTCTCCAATAGCGTATTATCGCATTATGCCGGGGAATGTGCTGTTCAACCATGGCGGAATATGTACAGAACATGTATAATCGTGACATTCTCCCATATCGGGAGTGTTTCTGTGAGATTCTGCAGAGAGTGCCTGCATGTACGATCCGATTCTGGCGACATTGCGATTACGGCTGTCGGTTGCGAGGCGGGATACGCTCGGCGTAGCGTGGCATGCCACGGAACTTTCGCCATGGGCCAAGCTCTATTACATTGAGAGCGGCAGGGGGCATCTGCACTTTGGTGGGCGAGATTATGATCTGACGCCGGGGCGCTTGGTGGCGATTCCTTCGCACACGGTGCACACCTATGAGTGCGAGAAACACGTAACGATACAGTGGGTGCACTTCACGTGTGAGCTGCTGGGTGGGGTTGACCTGTTCGAGTTCATCGAGTGTGCCAAGATGCTCACGCCCGACGATAGGGATGATGTTCCCGGGCACATGGCCGCGCTGAGGCATCTGGTCAGGCATCCGGGTGCCGACGCGCCTTTCAGAATTAACGCACGCCTGCTTGATATGCTGTCGCTGTTCCTGGCTGCTGGTGACCCGGCGGGGCGTTCGCGAAGACGAGAGCAAATATCGCGTTTTCAGCCGGCACTTGAGCATATCGAAGCCAATCTCGGTGGCTCGATTGCGATCGCCGACATGGCACGGTTGTGCCACATGTCATCAGGGCATTTCTCGAAGCGATTCGCCCAATGCATGGGCCAGCCGCCCGGGCAGTATCTGGTGCGGAAACGCGTGGCCGCCGCCCAGCGCAGTTTGTGGACTACCGATCTGACGCTTGAAAGCATCGCAGCCGACGTCGGGTTCTCCGATGCGTTCCACCTGTCGAAAACATTCAAGAAGCAGACCGGCATGAGCCCGCGCCAGTTCCGATCACAGGAACGCACCGCAGGCCCGTAGCAGTATGGCCCATGTGCGGCGCGTAGAACATGGCGAACTACTCCCACAGATTCTGCGTGCTGAGCTTGACGAATTCCTCGCACATTACCTTGACGGAATGCTCAGAGTGACCCGCGCCGACGGGGTCGCCGTACCATTTGCCGATGAACCCGCCTTCGGGGCTTCCCAGCTTCGTTGCCATCTCTCTTACGTATGCGCGAATCTCATCGTCACTGCCGTGCGGCATTACCGATTGAATATCCACTGGGCACCAGAAGGTGATTCGGCCGCGGAATCGTTCGCTGAGCAGATCGAGGCCCATGTTTGTCTGCTGATCCATCTGGATCACGTCCAGACCGGCCTCGATGAGATCGTCGAGGATATCCACGATGTGCCCGCAACTGTGGAGGAAGGTGAGCATCCCCGCATCGTGGGCGGCCTGGTATACGCGTGCGTATCGTGGTTTCCATATTTCGCGGAATGCATCCGGCGAGATCATGGTCCTGTCCTGCAGGCCCCAGTCATCCCACCACATGTATCCGTCGACGCCTGCCTGGGCGTACTGCTTGATTGCATACAGGTTCATGTCTACGAGGATGTCGATAAGGCGGCCGAGCTGGTCGGGATTTTCGTAGATGTCGCACCAGACGTTCTCCAGGCCTCGTATGAAGTGCGTGCGTTCGTAGAGTGATACGCCGGATGCCCCGAGGAATCTGTCACCGGCGTACTCGCGCACGCCGGCCATGTTCTCCCAGCGGTCGGCCCGTGTGACATCTGGTATGGTGAGTTTGTCGAAGTCTGCCCAGTCGAGAAGGGGGAATTCCTTGACCTCTCCCATCTTGGATACCCCGATATTCTCCCATACGGCGCCCCATTCGTCGGGGCCAGTGGGCGGGCGTTCGTCCACGTAGGGTGCCATCCTTACCCAGGCCGTGTCGTCACCGTAATCTCCGGGGAGCGTAAAGGGGATTCTCTCGGGAGATTCGAATTTGATAGCGCGTTTTACTAATTCTCTGCTGGTCATGGTATTGCCATTGTCCTGATCGTCGAAAGGTCCGGCTGGTTGCGAACTCTATGTCTGCGATTATATCGACATTGAAAAAAGATTGAACCCAATATCGTATCGCCATACAATTTCAAACATGGCAGAGTCAGGATTCAAATCCGGCGTGAACCGGTTCATCTATGATCGGTTCGAGGAAATCCATCTGGGCGACAGTGTTGCCAACATCGGATGGTATAACTATTCACGTGCGACGACGACCAGGCTTGGTGTTCACAGCCATGGCGATTGCCTTGAGGTGTGCTACCTTGCCAGGGGCAGGCAGGTCTATCGCGTTGGCGGCAGGGACTATGTGATGTGTAGCGGGGATGTGCACTTGACATTCCCTCACGAGGAGCACAGCAGCGGCAGTTGGCCCGAGGGGAAGGGCACGTTGTATTGGGCGGTATTACGCATGCCCCGGCGAGGCAGGAGTTTTCTGGGGCAACGCTATGCGCTGGCCAAGCCACTGGTGGATCGCCTGTTGAATGTGCCAAGCCGCTCGTTCAAGGGCACGCGGCGTCTTGGCGAACTGTTTGACGCGGTGTTCGAAGCGTGTGTGGAACTGCCGGAGGAATTGAGATCAGTGGCGGCTGCGGCGAGGATAACTGAGCTGCTGCTTGCGATTGGCGACTGCGGGCACAGGGCGCAGTCGGACAGGGCGAGTGAGGATATCAATTCCATTTTGAGCTACATAGACGCGCACCCGGAGATGCCTGTGGACGTTGGCGTGCTGGCCGAGCAGATGGGTCTGTCGCCGTCATGGTTCAAGGCGAAGTTTCGCCAGCAGGTGGGTCTGTCGCCGGCAGACTATGTGTTGCGAAGGAAGATGGAACTTGCCAAGGATATGCTGGCCGGCGGGCCTGGTGCTTCTTGCGGGGTGATGTCGATCGCGTCGATCGCCCGTCGACTTGGTTTCTCCTCGGGCGGGTATTTCTCGACGGTGTTCAAACGTTACACCGGCATGACACCGAGCGATTGGCGGCAGACCGAAGACTGATTCGATCATGTCAAATGGTACATGAGTGCAAATGAAAAGAAGCTGCAGACCTGAAGAGCCAGGTCTGCAGCTTCTTTTTGAATCTTCAATCATTCAACAGTCAGGAACGGGGGATTAAATATCGCCGCCCTGATTGATCGCGCAGTAGACATCATTGGCCATTGTACGAAGGACCGAGTCGAGATCGTACAGATCGCCGCTGGCAGACATGCTGTCAGTGATTCTCAGCATATCTATCACCGTCATGATGGTGTAGTCCGCAACTCCGAACGCCGCACCGTTGTTACCTATGCTGAACGTCGCGTTACCAACGCCGTACTCGGTAACCATGAATCCGTACGATGCGGCAGAGGTGCCCGCCAGCGTGGCGTTTGTCACGTATGACGCCAGTGCGGTCGCCAGGACCTGCGATTCGACCTTGCGCGGGCCAGTTCCTTTGATCTTCTTGGCACGGAACACACTGCGGTAGTGCAATGCTACTTCACCGTTGGTCAGACCGGCCAGGTCGCCGTAGAGATTCGGCAGTGTAGTAGCCAACCAGTTGCCAAGTTGGGTATCATTCACGCCGGCGTTTAGGCCCTTGATGACCTTCTGGCCGTTCTTGTTCTGCCAGTAGCCTATTGTGGCGGTTTGCCCGCCCGTTACGGCAACGCCAGCTTCGGGACGTTCGCTGAAGTTGTAGTTCAGTGCGTCGCTGCCTGCACCAACCTGGACGCCACTGAACACATCGTTGCCGGCGACACCTGTGCTGCCGAGGCCCTCAATGTAACCTAGTGTGTCCACTCCATCGAGCAGATCGACGGGCTGTGTTTCTGTGACCGTGTAATTACCGGGTCGCAGATTGAGGAACGAGTAGATTCCGTCGGCGTCGGTTTGAGCAGCCACTTCTACTGCGTCACCGCGATCGTCCGCGCCGGTCAGCGTAACTGTGACGCCCTCAAGAGCCTGTTCGCCGAAGTTGACTACGGCATCGGCGTTGAAGTCGACGAAGACGAGGCCGGATATTGTGGCACCGACGATTTCATTGAAGTCATATCCTGTTCCATCTGTGCCATTAACAACGATACCGCTGATGAGATTCTCGCCAGCCACTCCGCCAAGCGTACCTGCGGCGGATTCGCCATCGAGATAATCAGCGGGTTGGGTTTCGGTGATGGTGTAGGTGCCGGGACGCAGATCGCCGAACGAATATGTTCCGTCGGCGGCTGTCTGCGTTGCCAGGCTGACCGCGTCGCCGCGATCGTCCGTACCGGCCAGTGCAACTGTCACGCCTTCAAGAGCTTCAGTCGTGCCGTTTGAGTCGAGATACACGAGGCCGGCGATGCTTCCTGCGGTGATTTCGCCGAAGTCATAGCCAGTGCCGTCTTCGCCATCGATGACGATACCGCTGATGACGTTCTCGCCAGCCACTCCGCCGAGCGTGCCTGCGGCGGCAGTGCCGTCGAGGTATTCAGCGGGTTGGGTTTCGGTGATGGTGTAAGTTCCGGCCGCTACGTCCGCGAAGGAGTATGCGCCGTTGGCATCTGTGATGGTGGTGAGGTTGACTGCATTGCCATCGTTATCGGTACCTGTGAGAGTGACATCGACACCTGCGATCCCGGCTTCGCTGTCATTGGCACCATTGCTGTTGGCGTCATCGTACACCTGTCCGGAAACTGCTGACAGTACCGGAGGAAGTGACGCGATGGCACCAACCATGCCTTGTGCATGGCCAAGGAAGTCAACGGCGAAGTCGTCTTCGAAGGGCGTGTGTACACCCGGAGTGTAGGCGACACCCATTTCCACGCCGATGTCCATTCCGCTGAAGAACGGAAGCAATTCGCCGCCGGTGGGCGTGAAGCGGAAGTCGAACTGGTCTGCACCGAAATCGTCGCCTGAGTTAAGGTATCCGAACGCAGCGATCTCGCCGGTGAGCAGTACGCCGCTGTAGTCCATCGTGCCATCGTTGTTGACATCAATGCTACCTGTGATAACCAGATCCTGTGCTTCTATACCGCCAAGCAGATTAGCATCGTTGCCAACGCGAATATGCAGCTGGAAGTCGCGGTCCGGACGAATCAGCAAGGGTCTCGGCGAGCCGCCGGGAAGCCGGATCATCAGCGGAAGTGCCGTCGAGTCGAATGTTTCGGCGACCGCATCGTAGGTGGCGACACCGATTGAATCGTAGGCGATTACCGGCCTGCCAAGTTCATCGCCAACGCCCAGCAGTGAGAGTAAATGACGTTCTTCCATCGCCTCGAATTGCGCTGGAAGCGTTCTTGATGAAGCTTTCTTTGCGTTTTCCCGCTTCTTGATCTTGGAGAATCTTCCCAACATGTCAGCCCTCACTTTCATTTATGGTTCAAGCCATCACTTGAATATTCCTAAACGAGACATCCCCGACACCTTCTGGGCATCGGGGAATTGATCTCTCGTTTGCTAACTGAATACCTTGTATCCAAGGTGTTTACCTACTTACGCCGCCTGCGGAGAAGGCCCAGGCTGCCGGCTGCCAGCAGGATCATCGTAGCCGGTTCGGGAGCGTAGAACGTCTCGCTGTGACCATTGCCATTGCCGGGAGTGCCGTCGTAATTGTCCCATGACGTTGTGAAATCGTATTGGCTGCCGGGCATGCCGATACCGTACAGGATAACGCAGAGCATCGCATCATCGGGAACCATACTCGTTGCGCCGTCCTGGGTGAAAGTGAACTCCATCATGTCTTCATCCCCACCAAACCCGAAGCCTGTGAGATCTGTGGAGTTGTACATGATCGAATCGGCGAAATCTGACGTCAGGCTGAGCGATCCGCTGGAAGCAATGCCTTCGGCGTCTATCTGTGCGGTAAGGGAGAACTCACCAAAGAGATCGCTAGTTGTAGTTGCATCTGTTCGGAGCTGTGCCGTGTAGCCGTAGGCTGTGAGTGTTCCATCCGTTCCACCAGCACTGGGTACGAAGTCTATGTCGATAAATGCTGAGGAGACATAGGGATAGTGTGGGAGCGGCAGATTCAGCCGTGCGCCTTGGGCAGCCGTTGCCACCAGCAGAATCACGATAGTCGCTAAGACGGACCGAAATTTGAACATTCTACAACCTCCAAAGAATCTGCACCAAGAGCACGAGCAACCAAGACCCACTTTGTGCCCAGCAGGCCGCACCGCTCCCTGGTTAGTTGAATATACTTCCTCACGTACGTGCGGGGTAAAATGACTTGCCCAGCACGAATTTACGCAAGTCCGAAACTACCATACATCTGCAATTTTGCAAGGAATATTCTTAGGGAAATTGTCACATTCGCCAGCGGTTGCCAAACGTCGCTCCGCAGCCATTCCGGCCCCCAAGTATCTTTCCCAGTATTCCTTGCGGATTTCCCCCCAGGAGCACCTGACGATTGCGATTTGATCCCAAATCTGATATTGAGTCTGTTCTATCGCGGCCCGGATCAGTCGCTGCCACGAGCCCAGGCCCGCTGATATTATTCGTTCTCTATATAAGGAGCTCCATAGTGAGTATCGAACTAAGAAAAGAATATTCCTACTCTTTGCTGATTGCCACAAGCATGGGCGTTCGTCTGACGCCCGTCAACGGCCAGCCAATGCACTGCAGTGATACCTTCAAAATGCAGGCCACCAGTGCGGAATCCAACGTGGCGAGCGTTTCGTCGTACCTGGGATTGCCCGTGAAGGTGCTCACCACCTTCGTCAAGGACAGCCCAATCGCAAGGTTCATCAAGGACGACCTCGCCGGCCGACACATGGACTACGAAGGCAAAGATGTTGAACAGGGCGATCCCTGGGGATATCGCCACCAGTTCAACCTCGCAGATAGTGGCGTTGGCTCAAGAGGCCCTCGTGTGCAGAATGACCGGGCCGGCGAAGTGGGCAGGACACTGAACGTGAAGGATTTCGATCTGGAGCGGATTTTCGGTGAAGAGGGCGTTCAGGTGGTGCACCTTTCCGGGCTGATCGCTGCACTGTCGCCCGAGACGGGCAAGTTCTGCCTGGAAGTTGCCAGGGCAGCCAGCAAGCATGGAACGCGAATCTCGTTCGATCTGAACCACCGCGCATCGTTCTGGAAGGGCCGCGAGCAGGAACTCAGCGAGATATTCCTGGAAATCGCCGGCGTCTCCGACATCCTTATAGGTAACGAAGAAGATTTCCAGCTTTGCCTGGGTCTCGAAGGCCCGGAAGCTGGCGGCGCAGATCTGGCGGCCAAGATAGATGGCTTTAAGGGCATGATCAACCGCGCCAAGGAAGCGTTCCCCAACGCTACGGTGTTTGCTACCACGCTGCGGGAAGTAGTCAATACGAACTGCCACCGCTGGGGTGCGATAATGTCGGCCGGCGACGAATGGCATGTCGTGGAACCCCGCGAGATAACCGTTCTGGACCGCATCGGCGGCGGTGACGGTTTTGTGGGCGGGATGCTGTATGCGATAATGAAAGGCTGGGAGACTGAGAAGTGGGCCCAGTTTGGATGGGCGACCGGCGCACTTGCGACGACGATGCTCACCGATTACGGCCAGCCCGCGGACGAAGAGCAAGTATGGAGCATATGGGAAGGCAACGCCCGGGTAAGACGTTAGTCACCGCAACAGAAGGTCGCCATGGTGCCGGTTACGCTTTGTAATCATGGCGACCCCTTCGGTGTCGCCATGCCACCCGGGAGAGTGCCCAACATATAGCAAAGAAGGGAGTTATGTCTTATCTTAATGGCATTCGGGACTGTCCCCAATGGCACTGCCGTCTGTTTTGGTTGTTTTTGGCCGTTCGGGCCGAAGGTCCGATGGGCGGATAGCCGGGGCGTGACCGACCAACGGGAGGGAACCCCCGGATCCCAAGCCCAAAATATCAGAACCCCGAAGGGGTGGCCAGACGAGCTTTTGCGTCGCGTTGATGCCGGATACATGGACAACTCTTGTGCCAATTACCCTCGTCAATTCGCAAGCCACGCTTCTCCCCCCGCCCCTTCGGGGCGGGGAGTTTAGAGAGCCATATCCGGGGGCTGCACCACGACTTACGTCGCGGCTGACCCCCGGCTAACTGCCCATCGGACCTTCGGCCCGAACGACAAAGAAGCGGCCAAAGGCGACGGCAGTGCCATTCGGGACTGTCCCGCTTCTGGGACTGTCCCTTTTTTGCGGTCCACGCTTTCACAGACCAAAAGAAAGAAGCCCATCCCCGCATATGCGAGGGTGGGCTTCTTGTTTGTTACGTATGTTTAGAGCATTCCCAATCCATCTGTAGCGTTTGAGCTACCTGCGGCTTCGGCTGTCTGCGTCCGGCTGCATCGGCAACCCATAGGGTTGCCTGCTTCGCCGTCCTTGTCAGCCTCGTCCTCGCCGACGCTCAATCCGCTGCATCTGAACTGGGAATGCTCTAGCCGGTTTAGAGGTCGCAGGGGTTGACGTAGTCGCCCTTGGCGGCCTGGGTTTCTTCCAGGCGTTTGCGCTGGGCGGCCATGGCGTCGAGTATTGCCTGCGGCGTGTTGGGCACTTCACTGTAGATCTTACCGATCCTGTCGAGCTTGGCGAGGCACTCGGGGATGCGGATGGTGAACTGCTCTACGTACTCTTCCGTGGTGTAATCCGCATCGCGGTACTGCTTGAAGAGCTTGGCCAGGTCTTCGTACTTCGGCAGCATACCGGTGGGGGCGTTGATGGCGTCGACTTCGCCATTGACGCGAAGGTCCATCCATTTCACCCAGATGCCCTTGTCGAGCTTGCCGTTGAGGAACTTGCCATCCTTCTTGAGGAAGTAGTTCACGCAGAAGATGGCCGGCTGATTGCTGATCTTGGCACCGAAGTCCAGATTGTTCTGGATGTACTTCGCCAGCGGCATCGAAAGGAAGTCCATGTTACTCATGGGATTGAATGTGCGTACGCCTTCTGCACCCAGCGTGGCGGCGGTGGTTTCGCTCTCGAGCGATGCACCCATCATGATGCCGTGTGCCCAGTCATAGCTCTGCTGCAGGGGGACGCTGGTGTCGCTGTCGCGTCCGCCGTAGATGATGCCGCCCAGCGATACGCCGTTGGGGTTGTCTGCTTCGACGTCACGGTTAGCAAGCGAGCTGAGACGCACAGTGTAGCGAGCGTTCTTGTGTGACGGCGGTGTGTCTGCATCGGCCTTCCATGCGCCGGCGAAGTTCGTGCCGTCGGCGGGGAGGTCTTCGCCCATTCCGGTCCAGTAGGGGGTGCCGTCTTTCACGAGCACGTTACCGAAGATGACCTCACCGGGATTCTTCAGGACGTCGAAGATGACAGGATCGTCATCGCCGTTAACGTCGCCGATGATGCCGAAGATGCCGGATTCCACGTTCACTGCGCGAAGCTCGCCATCGATCACGCGGAAGTAGGCCAGGTCATCACCGATGATGGTTTCGCCCGGAAGCATAGCCGTTGACGTCTTGCCGCATGCACTGGGGAACGCACCGGCGAAGTATGTGACGCGATCTTTGGGGCCGTTGCAGCCCATGATGAACATATGCTCAGCCAGCCAGCCTTCGGCATCGGCGCGACGAATCGCAAGACGCAGCGAAAGCTTCTTCAGGCCGACGGTGTTACCGGCGTACTGGGTGTTGGTGCTGAACACGGTGTTGGTGGTGTGGTCCATATAGATGCGACGCTTGTCGACATCTACCGAGACATTGTTCTCCGTGCGACCGGCGGTGTGCAGGAAGCGGAAGAAGTCGTTGGTCTCGCCGACTTTCTTGAACTGTTCGTAGCCGGCGCGATAGAGCATATCTTCGCTGTGGGCAACGTAAGCGGAGTCGGTGAGCTGTGCACAGGAGATGCTGAACTTGGAATCAACCGGGCCCAGGCAGAAGAACCGCACATACATCGTCTTGCCCTTCATGCTTCCACTGAAAATGCCGCGGAGTTCGGCGATGCCTGCGTCGCGATCAACCGCACCAAGACTGCGATCAAAATCAGCACCTTCGGGCACCAGGTACTTCGTTACGCTCTTGTCGCGTGCCTGGTCCTTGGGGCTGTCGAAGTGAGCGGTGTGCCCTTCGGTGGTCAGCTGGGTTTCTTCGCTATTGTCGATGGCTGCTTGGCGGATCCATGCGATGTCGGCGGGATCGTCGCTGCATACCTTCACTGTATCAGGCTGGCAAAGCTCCACTGCATCTGCGACGAATTCGTGCAGGTTTGCGTTGTCAAGGGCCTCAAGTTTGGCCATGCTGTCGGCGTCTAGTTTTCCTTTAAGGACGTCGGCGTATTTCTGTTCCATGATACTTCCAGTTAGAGGTTAGCGCCAAAGCTAGCGCAAAAATATTGGGCCAGTTCAATCGCCACAGGGACAGGCGACAAGCTGGTCCAGTTGATGTTAAAATCAAAACTTCCGCTGTCAGAACATACCAACTCCGAAAGGCCAGGTCAAGGGGCTGTTTTAGAGAAAATTCGGAAGGGGGCAGCCGGCCGTCAATGCGCAGCAAATGTCCCCGATACGCCGATGATTTGGCGTATCGGGGACATTCTATACGAAAAGCGCTAAAACGCTTCTTCGCCAGGCCGGCTGAAGATCAGCCGTCATGGCCTGATGCTGGCGTTATGGCTTACCGCGTGCGTTATTCTTGTCGTTGAGGATTACCTTTGCTGCGTTATCCTTCATTGATCCCGCTGCATCTGTCCAGAAGGTACCCTCGCCTGCGTAGCGATATTCGATCTGGATATCTTTGGGCAGATACTCGGCGAACGTCGCCAGGTTATAGGGAGTTGCTCCACCGTACGCCTTGATGAGCAGTTCGAGGCGGGTAGCTTCGGCACGTTTCGTTGCTTCGATCACATCGGCCCGGGCTTGTCCGGCGATTCGTGTGATTTGGGCGTCGAGCTCGGCAGATTGCCTCTGGAGAGCGGCCACTTCGCGATTGGCCAGGGCCTGGATCTCGGCGGCCTTCTTTATGCCCTTTTCGTTCTCTTCCTGAACCTTGGCTTCGGTTTCCGCGTCGAAGTCGCTGAGGGCGATCTGGAGTTTGCGTTCGGCCTTTTCAAGCTCAGCGGCTACTTTCCCGCGTTGCTGCTCGATTTTGAGGGTAATTTTCTCTTCTTCGGCAATCTTTTGGGCCTGGATGGTCTTCCTGATTGTCTCGTCTGCATGGAACCCGCGGACAAGCGCGATCATGAAGTGGATACCCTTTTCCTCGCCGATCTTCTTGAGCGACTCGGTCACCTTCTCCTGGAATTCCTGACGGGTCTTTCCCTGGATGAACTGCTGTGTCGTGAGGTTTGATCCCGCATTCTTGCAGATACTCATAACCTGCGGCTCGATGACCTTCTTTTCCACCTTGTCGATTCCGCCGTATTCACGGATGATGCGGGGGGCTTCCTTTGGGAAGATGCCCCAAACCACCGTGAACTCGAGCGTCATCTGTTTTCCGTCTGCCAGCGGGAAGGTTACGCCGGATTTCTTCAAGGCAGCCGTGGACGGCCAGACGCGATAACCGATCTCCACCGGGTCCACGCGACGCTCTTCGGGATTGATGTTGTAATAGCCGGGCTGAAGAACGGTAGGCAGAATTCCCTTGCCGTCCTTGCCACCACCAAGCCCCTGGAGTGTCTGCACGCCAACGTATCCAGGTTTGATCTCGATTGCGGGCACGGGCTTAACCGTCTGGCCGAAGGTGTTGATACGCCAGATACCCGGCGTCAGCACTTCCATCTGCGTGCCTTTTTCGTCGGGTCGGGCGAGGAACCTGTCAGTATCGGAAATCTTCTTGCCGATCTTGTTCATCACTACGCAGACCATTCCGGGCTCGACCTTGATGTTTCGCACTTGTCCCAGCGTGTAGTTCCAGGGGTTCCAGAAGTGGCGTCCCGGGCCCAGCATCTGTTCCCTTACGCCCATCTGGTCTTCCTTGGCGTATCTTCCGTCTGCTCCGGACTTGCCGGTCTTGTTGGTTATCTGTAGCGAGCTGCCGGGCGGGCAGTAGTTGTAGCAGGCCGCTGTCCAACCGCCCACAACGACTACCAGCACCAGAACCACCGCTAGAACTGCAATGACTATTTTTTCAAGCATATCTATTTACTCCATTGGCCGCTTTGGCGGGGTTATTTGCCGGCGGGGGCCGTGGTGTTTGTGGAATCGCTGCTGATTGCCGAGAACCGCTCAAACAGCTTGGCGAACGGGCCATTGGTGTTCGACAATATCTTCTGAATGCCAGGCGCTAGTCTCATAATGAGTTGGTATTCGGCATACCTGTTGCCAGTCCCAAATGCGCCGATCTTGGCACGCACGCCTTCGGCTTCGGCCTTGTGCCCCATGACCTCAACTGCTGCGGCAGCCTTGCCTTTGGCGAGCACCTGGGCCGCGCGGTCCTTGGCTGCTTCGAGTTGGATACGTGCGACTTCCAACTTTCGTCTTGCCTTGGTCACTTCGACTCCGCGGTACTGCTCAGCCGCTCGAACGTTCGTGGCTATCTTCTGTCTGACCTTGCCCAGCTTGCTCTCGCGGTCTTTCTGGCGTTCCTGAATGGCCATCGCCAGCCTGCCGCCGTCCAGCATTGGCTGCTTGTTCTTGTCCAGCACGGGCTTGCCGTCCTTACCAAGGATCGGCGTTCCGATTGCGGTTTCGATTTCCTTGGAGAATTGATCCTTCTGCCGCATCGCCAGTTCACGTCGTTCGTATTGTGAGCGTATGTCGATGGGGGGTTTGGTTTCGCGAATCACGAATGACTTGATGTGTATGCCTTCGTTCCTGCATGATTCCCGCAGCTTCTCTTCGACCCGCTTTTGAACCACGATACGGGTGTTACCGGTGATGAAGTCGACTGCCCGGTACTGGCCGCCGACCGTGCGGAAGTATGATCTGGCGAATGGCAGGATCAGCTTGCGTTCGAAGTTGTTCAGTCCGCCCGAGGCCCTCAGGTCCTCCGCGTCCACATACTTCACGAACAGCTCGGGCAGCTTATCCTTCTCGGGTGCCCATTCCACGGTGCCTTCCACCTTGATGTCAAATCCGTAAAGCGAGGGGAATGTGACGCCATACTTGCCGGCCATCTCGAACTTCTGGCTGGTAGTGTTGATCGGAGTAACGGTGTAGACATAGACATTCGAGAATTCCACGTGCGTGCCCGGCTTGAGCCACTGCTTCTGCGTGCCTCGTTCGCCCTTGTTAACGACGAACACGTTTGAGTCTTTCGGCTTTCGGCCGACACGCCTTGTTACGATGCCCACATACCCCGGCGCGATACGTACCATGGGCACAGTCTTGATATCGTAAGCCCATGTGTTGATGTAGTGCCTGCCCGGCTTGAGTGGCATCTCAAGGATGCCTTTCTCGTTGTTCTTCATCGCGATCACCTGGTCAGGCGTGATCGGATCACCGTACAGACGCGTGAGTATGCCCACGTGGCCGTTTTCTATGATCGTAGCGTCCTGGGGGGCATTCCAGTGCCACGTCCACGGATTGCGGAAGTGTCTTCCTTCCTTGAGCAGCTCAAACTGCGGGCCCTTGTAGTCCAGGTCGGGGGCAAGCTCCATTACGTTGGTGATGTCCTTGCCCGTCTTCTTCATGAGCAGTACAAACTGCCCCTTGGCTACGTCTATGCGGCATTGGAACCAGACGAACAGCACCGCTGCTACTATGACTATCGCTATCGCCATGCCGCCATACTTCGCGATTACAAGGGGACTGATGCCATAATCGTCCAGGCCGCCGTCATTGCGTTTTGGCCAGACTATCTTCATGTTCTAATCCTTCTTTCAACAATTCCGGAAACGGGAATTCTCTTCGTGTGTTTGTTTAGACAGGTTAGATTCGCGATCTATCCCGACGCATATCGCCAGGACAATGACTCTGCAAAAGCTCCGGCCGCTGAGTCTCGCAGCCCAGGCGTAACTCGCCGCCAAGGCGTAATCAGTTCCATCGCTGCGAATCGGTAGTTGATGATGGTGGAGTCTGTTTGACTTCCGGGAACACCCAGACACTGGTTTCGCCGCGATCTTCACGACGTGCGTATCCCTTGGCTTCAAGTGCTTTCAGTATCTTCTCTGCGGTGGACAGGTTGGTGTTCAGTTCGCCGGTGAGGTTGGTCACCATCAGCTCGCCGCCATATAGGGGCTTGCGTGCGATTTCGACGGTTTCTTCCAGCGGTAGACGCTTGGATGCCATCCACATTATTCCGCCAATCGCAATGACTGCCAGCCACCACAGGGTGAACGCACCCCTGATGGGCGTTGGGAATGAGGTGAATACGTCCAGCAGGAACAGGAATAACCCTGCCCAGAACGCCAGAATCCCGATGATCCGTTTGCGTCTGCGAGCGGCCTTGAATTGTTGAAGTGAGAATACCATTCTTTTGTACTCCAAAGGCGTAAAACGCTTTGGAATTGCCGGTCACTGCGGACAATCCATGTCTGCCCGCGTCTGATGCAGTAACGCGCGCCCAGCCGCCTGCGAGCTTCACGCCCGCCGACCAATCCCTTTCAAGCAGGAACTATACCCACTGGCTGCGCGGTAGTCCAGAGGCTTAACGCGTCTTGATAATCTCAGCTATTGCCCTTTGCGTTTGTCGCCAAATCAGTGTGGTCGCCCGCGCTGGTCTTGGCCTGTCTGGACGTACACCGGGATCGCGACCCTGCGTCGCTGAAGCTATGCAGGGCACAGTCATATATCTATATACTGACCGACCATAACCAATATGATGCAGGCGATTGGAAATTGTTTGGCCTCGCACGTGCGATAAGCACGCAAGAACGCAGAAAACACACATGTGGCGCATATGGACACGCGAATTTTGCATTATCGTGATAACGGCTGTCATGCAAAACACATAACGATTTTCCGCAATGATGCAAATATTGAGATTGTGTAACAATTTGCACCATTTCGCAGCATCGCAGATTTCCCACTTCGTAGCGTGCAGTTGGGGATGAGATTCTTGTCTGGCGGTGCGTGCACTTAATGGGTAGGTTGTGAAGGTGCAGGGTAGCCGACGCTGCGATTCAGTAATGATCGGTGTCTCAACAGGCAACTTACAGACAGGAGATGTAATGAACGTTCTCCTCGTTAATCCGAAGTATCCGGGGTCATTCTGGGGTTATGAGCATGCCCTCAAGTTTATCTCTCGCAAGGCCACCCAGCCGCCACTGGGATTACTCACTGTAGCGGCGATGCTTCCCGAGTCTTGGGACAAGCGTCTGGCTGATATGAATGTTCGTTCGCTGCGGGACAAGGATCTGCGATGGGCGGATGTAGTATTCATCAGCGCGATGATAGTGCAGAAGGAATCCGTGTACGAAGTAGCGGCTCGCTGCAAGGCGTTCGGCGTGAAGATCGTGGCCGGCGGCCCGCTGTTTACCGCGTATCCGGAAGACTTCAACGACATAGACCACCTGGTGCTGAACGAAGCGGAAATCACGCTGGCACCATTCCTGGATGATCTGGCCAGAGGCGAGGCCAAGCGGGTGTATAAGTCGGACCAGTTCGCCGATGTAGTCGAGACGCCGGTTCCTATGTGGAGCCTGGTGAATATGAAGGCATATGTGACGATGAACCTGCAGTACTCGCGTGGGTGTCCCTATGACTGCGAGTTTTGCGACATATCGGTGCTGTACGGGCGGAAGGTTCGCACGAAGAGCGCCGAGCAGGTAGTGTTGGAGCTGGAGAGTCTTTACTCGCACGGGTGGCGGGGCGATCTGTTTCTGGTGGATGATAACTTCATCGGGAATCGCGCCAAGTTGAAGCGGGATGTTCTGCCGGCGATGATCGAGTGGTCGAACGCACACGGGAATCCGTTTATAATTCAGACGGAGGCGTCGATAGATATTTGTGACGATCCCGAACTCATGAAGATGATGGTGGCAGCCGGCTTTGATGGCGTGTTTATTGGGATAGAAACTCCCCATGACGAATCGCTGGTCGAGTGCGCGAAGATACAGAATACGGGTCGGGATATGCTTGAGTCCGTGCGTCAGATAAAGGCCGCGGGCCTGGATGTTACTGCGGGGTTTATCCTCGGGTTCGATAACGATCCCGCGGCGATATTCGAGAAGCTTGTGGGCTTCATTCAGGAATCGGGGATTGTAAGTGCGATGGTTGGCCTGCTGAACGCGCCTCGCAACACGCGGCTTCACAAACGCATGCTGCAGGAGGGGCGGATGGTGGGTGACATTTCCGGCGACAATACGGATTTCTCCATGAACTTTGTGCCGAAGATGGACAGGGATGTGCTGATAGAGGGTTACGCGAGCGTAATACGCGGGTTGTATTCGTTGGGCCCGTATTACCAGCGGGTCCTGAAATCGCTGAAGAGTTCTACAGGCGGTCCTACTCGCCGGTTCAGGTTAAGACCATCGCATATCGGCGCACTGCTGAAGTCTATCATCCGTCTGGGCGTGATAGGCAAAGAGCGTGTGCACTATTGGCGGCTGCTGTTGTGGGCACTGTTCTGCCGGCCTCGCATGTTCCCGTATGCGGTTACGTTCGCGATATACGGTTTCCATTATCGAAAGTTCTTCGACAAGCACCTCAAGGCGCTGGCCCGCAGTGAGGCAGCGCTGGCCAGGGCATAGTGTGGCAGGCGTCGGCGGCGGGTTGACGTGCGGATTGGCGTGCAAGGTGAGGTCTTCCTGTGGTCGGATCGCAGGTGACCTGTCCGCCCGGCGGGACGGGCATTGGGGGATTCAACTCTCAGGCGTGACAGGTGAGTCCGCCAATTGAAAAGCTGGGTGAATGCCATTTATTAGTAGGATATGGGTGTTTCACTGGCCAGGTATTGTGGTGATTGTGACGGGAGTTGTTCAGTGCGATGGCAGGGGGCGATCTTGCTCGGCGAGCGGGTAGATTACGGTGTAATTCCGGCCGTGGAGTTCATATCGAGAAATAGTTGCAAAATAATTCATAAGTCCTATCGAGGCGGTTGGATATTGGAGCTGTTTTCGATGGGCATTGATCCTAACCAATTGTCGCGAAAGGGGAAAAGCGGTCCGTTTGCCGGCGGCAGGTCTGGCGATACGGAACTCCGAGCCATCTCTTTGCTCGAAAGGGGACGGGATCCACGCCTAGGGTTGTGTCCTATTAATGAATGCTCCATCTTGCCTTGCCGATATGGGCGTTGGGTCGAATGGGTATGCAGTGCGGCGAGAAGCTTCAGAACAGAGATCAGGAATCCCGGGCACGTATCGCGGATTCCGGTTTTGCTGTTTGCAAGACCTGCCTATGTGGGCAGCAGGCCGATTCGGCGGACTAATTGTGAAAGATCAGAGCATATGGGCGGCGCATCCGGTGTGCGCCACCATCAGGCATTGTAGACAGGAGACGAGACATGTTCAGAAAGTTAACCCTTCGCGCCAGACTGCTGTCGGTGGGAATCATTCTTACGTTGACTCCGCTCGTGCTGATTGCGGCGGTCGCGTATTATCAGAACGGTCGCATGGCTGAAGCGGTCGAAGTGGGTTGCACCGAGTTGGCCTACACCGACCTCGACCACACAGTCAAGGGCGTGAATGCCATGTGCCGAACCCAGCAGGACTTGCTGGAGCACAAGGTAGTCTCCGATCTTAACGTGGCTCGGGACCTTGTCGCCAAGGCCGGCGGAGCCGAACTGGACCCCAAGAACGCAGCCCAGTGGTCTGCCATCAACCAGTACACCAAGCGGGCGACGGCGATTTCCCTGCCGAAAATGAAGGTGGGCGGAAAGTGGCTCGGACAGAACCGCTCCACGAAAACGGCTACGCCGATCGTTGACGAGGTCAAGGGGCTGGTCGGCAGTACCTGCACGATCTTCCAGCGCATGAATTCGGCAGGTGATATGCTGCGGGTGGGAACGAACGTCGCGAAGCTCGATGGTTCGCGAGCCATCGGCACATATATCCCTGCCATCAACCCGGACGGCAAGCCCAATCCGGTACTCAGCAAGGTACTGCGTGGCGAGACGTTCGTCGGCAGGGCGTATGTTGTCAACAAGTGGTACATCACGGCCTACGAGCCGATCCGCAATAAGGACAACAAGGAGATAGTCGGTGTCCTTTACGTTGGTGTGCCGCAGGAGTCGGGGACGTTCCTCCGCCAGGAGATCAGGAACATCAAGGTCGGAAAGACCGGGTACGTGTTCGTGCTGGATTCCAAGGGCAACTATGTGATCTCCAGTGGCGGCAAACGCGACGGAGAGAATATCTGGAAGGCCAAGGACAGCAACGGCTCGCTCTTCATCCAGGAGATCGTGAATAAAGCCAACGCCCTGAAGTCCGGCGAGATCGCCGAGCAGCAGTACCCGTGGAAGAACAAGGGAGACGCCGAGGCCCGCCTCAAGACCGCCCGCATCATGCATTTCAAGCCGTGGGACTGGATTATCGGGGTTGGCTCCTATTCGGACGAATTCCACGAAGCCCGCGACGAGGTCCTTGCTCTTGGCGCCCAGAGCAACATCATCCTGCTGTCTGTGGTTGCCGTGGGCGTAGTGGTGGCTACTATGATGTGGTTGTTCGTAGCCACGGGCCTGACAGGTAGGATTCTGCGGATTGTCGTGCAATTGCGATCCGGCGCGGAGCAGACCGCCTCTGCCGCCAGCCAGGTCTCGTCAGCCAGCCAGTCGCTCGCCCAGGGTTCTTCCGAACAGGCGGCCGCCATCGAAGAAACCGGCGCCAGCGTCGAAGAGATGGGCTCGATGACCAAGCAGAATGCCGCTAACGCCAACGAAGCAAAAGCTCTCGCCAGCCAGGCAAGTGCCGCTGCCGATAAGGGCGGCGAAGCCATGGAACGCATGGACAAGGCCATTGGCGATATCAAGACGTCTTCCGATGAGACCGCAAAGATCGTCAAGACGATTGACGAGATCGCTTTCCAGACGAACCTGCTTGCCCTCAACGCAGCCGTCGAAGCAGCTCGCGCCGGCGAAGCGGGCAAGGGTTTCGCAGTGGTAGCCGAAGAAGTTCGCAACCTCGCCCAGCGCTCCGCGGAAGCCGCTCGCAACACCGCTGACATGATCGAAGAGTCGGTCAAGAACGCCAACAACGGCGTTAACATCAGCAAGGAAGTTGGCGACACGCTGGAAGAGATCGCGGCGGGCAACAAGAAGGTGAACGATCTGGTGGCCGAGATTGCAACGGCCAGCAACGAGCAGGCCGACGGCATCGCGCAGATCAACAGTGCTGTAAGCCAGATGGACCAGGTGACACAGTCTAACGCCGCCAACGCCGAAGAGTCGGCATCGGCGTCAGAAGAACTGTTCTCCCAGGCCGAGGAACTGAAGTCGCTGGTCGAGCGTCTCAACGCCGTGGCGCTCGGTGCGAAGGCCAAGACAGCATCGGGCAGGCAGCCTCAACGCTCCGCCCAGTTCAAGGCTGACAAGGCTTCGATCCCGACGGAACGCCCCAAGGCTTCAGCTATACCCGCTACGAGCTATCAACTCGCCGCCGCTCCCAACGCGGAACAGGTAATCCCGATGGACGCGGACGATGAGAGCCTGTCCGAGTTCTAGGTTTTTTGGCAGGGCGACTTGTCACGACGACTTGTGCCGACGAAGCTCGCAGAGCGAAGCCGCAGGCGAAGACGGAAGCCGGAAACTGACGAACAAGACGCAAATGAATCCACAGGAGGCGGGAAGACATCTTCTCGCCTCCTGCTTTGCGCAGGCAGGGCGTGGCTTGGCAGGTGCTTCACTCAGCGTCTTGGCGGGGCATTTGCGTTAAGTTCAAAAAGTAGGCTACCGGGCACGCAGTGTTGCCGGGTTCCGCCGACACTTGCTCGAATCCACATGACGTGTACATCCGCCTGGCCGGCGCGAAGAAGTCACTATCTCCGGTCGTCACCGTTGCCCGGTGGAACCCCTTGGCTGCCAGGGCCTCGAGAGCATGCACAAGTTGCCTCTTGCCGATTCCGCGGTTCCGGCATGTCGGCAGGACGCAATTGTTGCCGATCACGGCGGTGGGGAACTGCCTGGGGTCCCAAGAGACGAAGCCGACGATCTGGTCGGCTTGCAGCGTGAATATCACACAGGCCCCGATGGTATTTGGATTGTCGAAGAAGTCCCGATCGGTAGACCGCCAGACGTCGAGTTTGCTCTCGCGATCCGGCCAGCCGTTGTAACTCTCTGTCAGCAGCCGGAAAATCGTCCCGCGAGGGGCGCTGTCGATTCCGCAGAACTCGATTGGCTGATGGCAGGGGACCGGCGATTTGGCCATCTCCTTCGAATGTTTGAACGGTTTATCCATGGGCATCAATGGAAATTAGCCGTTGCAGAAGAAAGAAGCCATCCGTTTCTTTGCGGAAGGCCTTTTTTAAACATCAAGACGCTAGCTGGACGTGACAGGATTTCCGCTTCGCAGGCGCCTGCGGCGTGAACTGCGACCTGGCGTTCTCGCTGCGCGAGCCCGCGGCCGCAGGTTCAAAACCTCACTTCGTTCGGTCTAAGAATCCCAAAGAAAGAGGCCCACTCTTGCGGCTGCTGGACGGCGAAGAAACGGATTGAATAGGTGAACAGGAGATTCGCCACTTGCTTCGCTTGTGGCCAGGAGACCGCGGATGAGCCACCTATTTGCGATCCGACTCGCGAAGGGCATTACGTCTTTGTTGTTTCACCTGCTCAACTGTTCTACTGCTCATCTGCTCTATTCAAGAAAACCCCGCTCTCGCGGGGTTTTCTTGACTCGGGGCGACAGGAATTGAACCTGCGACCTCTTGACCCCCAGTCAAGCACTCTACCAAGCTGAGCTACGCCCCGGGTACAGACAGGGCATTATCCAGAAACGCCTGATCGTGTCAAGGGAAATGGCTCGCTTTTGAAGGCATTCTCGCAGCGTTATTTAGAGATGTGCGACAATTGCCGTGATTCACGTGAATTGGCTGTTGTTCGGATTCGCTCCGACTACTCAGTTTACCCGGCCACCGTCACCTGCATGACGCAGCCGCGAAACCGGCCGCTGCCCGTTCGGCCATCTTGTGATGCGCGAAGGGGACAGGCACCTCCGCTATCGCTCCGGAGTCAGTCCCCGCCACATGTCTGCACACAAGGGCGGGCCTTCTTCTTTGAGAACTCTATTGGTTATGCGTCTCGGCCTTCATTGAGTTGATGGCTACGTGGTAGTCGGGGTCTTCGGCCAGGTCAACTTCGATGATGTTGCCGGCGTTCTTGAGGAGGGTCTGGCATTCCTTGCTGAGGTGCCTGAGCACTATGTTCTTGTTCTGATTGCGGTATCGCTCGCCGATGACGCTGATGGCCTCCAGGGCTGAATGGTCGTAAACGTGGCAGTTGCGGAACTCGATGATGACCTTCTCCGGATCGTCGTCGGGATTGAAGATGTCTTTGAAGCTCGTTACCGAACCGAAGAACAGCGGGCCACTCAATACATATGTTCGTGTGCCGTCCTCATCGCGGATATTGGCACTGATCTGTTTCGATTTTCTCCACGCGAAGACGAGCGCCGAGATGATTACCCCAGCCGCCACTGCTATAGCCAGGTCAAGGATGACAGTCATGGCCGAGACCGTTACGATAACGCATATATCGCTGCGTGGAATGCGGCCCCACAGGCGCAGGCTGGTCCATTCAAATGTTGCAATCACAACGATGAACATAACACCAATCAGTGCAGAGACAGGAATCATCCCTACGCACTTCCAAAGTGGCGGAAACAGAATTACAGCCAATAGGAACAGGGCGGCGACGAGGCCGGAAAGTCTGCTTCTGCCGCCTGAACGAATGTTGATCATTGATTGGCCTATCATCGCACAACCGCCCATACTCCCGAAGAGCCCTGAGACGATATTGGCAACACCCTGGCCTATGCATTCGCGATTACCATTACCACGGGTTCCGGTGAGTTCATCCACCAGGGTCAAGGTCATCAGCGACTCGATCAGCCCGATAGCGGCCAGGGTGAGTGCGAGGCCGAAAATGATGCTCAGACTCTTGAAACTCATCGGGATCCTGGGGATCAGGAAAGTGCCTGCTTTGCGGGTTTGCGTGGCTGGCGGGATTTCCATGCTGGCGGCTGCGATTTCTTTTCCCTTGGCTTCTATCTGAGAGACTTTCAGGTCGCCCTTCAACTTGTCGAACAATTCACTCTTATGGTTCTTCTCTTGTGCTATTGCGTTTCGAGATTCGACAAAATCGTTCACTGTTACGGCATCTATCGATGTGAACTGGACCAGCAGTGTGACCACAATAATGGCTACGAGTGTTCCGGGTATGGCTTTGGTCAGCTTTGGCAGGGCATAGATGATGCCCATAGTAAGAAGTATGAGACCGATGGTGATAAGCATAGCCGGACCATCCATCCATTGGCTTGCTATCTCAAAAACGCCCTTGCCGGCATTATAGACGATATGTTGATTCTCTTTGAGCTGTCCGAGCTGAGCCATACCGATAACAATCGCCAAGCCATTAACAAAACCAAGCATGACCGAGTGGGGCAGAAGCCTGACAAACTTCCCTATGCGAAACACGCCGGATAGTGTCTGGATGATGCCACATAGCACGACCGCAGCAAAAAGGTATTCCAAACCATAGAGCACAACAAAGGCAGTCATGACAACTGCCATCGCACCGGTAGCGCCGGATATCATGCCAGGCCTGCCGCCGAACACCGAGGTGATGAAGCCAACAAAGAACGCGGCCCAGAGGCCAACCATCGGATCGACCCCGGCCACAAAAGCAAAAGCAACCGCCTCTGGTACCAATGCCAAAGCAACCGTCAGCCCGGACAACAATTCATTCTTCAAGTTCTTTTGACGCTTAATTATCAGATCAATCATTTGCGGCTTTACCTCTACTCTTACTCTCTAATGCACAATCAATTATTCACGCCAGCTTCAGCGGCCTGGCGTCCAGAACTTTCCAGTAACAACATCTGGAACTGGCCGCAGCGTCACACTCATACTTCAAACAGTGATGTCGGCGTCAGAAAACATATCGTGACCCTGATATCAGGCCCAAACCGGAGCTTCAGTGGTCGATTTCAACTCGTAGCGTGGCCATTGTGGATATTTGGATAGCCAAGTACGCGGAAAGGAGTGTGCTTCAGCGAATCGATGCTTCTCGAGGCCCCCGAAGCGGAGGGAGATAATTGCAGATATCCAACTGAATTACAATGAAATTCGGCAAATTACGCAAAAAACACTGTTTACAACGTCCAAGAGCAGGCGAACTCATATCCGAAGTGCAACGGGCCGACTATGGATGTTCCTCGATTCAAGAATATCTCGCGGAAGTTGGATATTCTGGAACAAGGCAGGCAAGCAGCGTGTCAGTAGATCACGTGAAACAACAATACGTATCCAGCTTGTGTGTTGGATTGCGGGGCGGCTCACCAGCGGTTATCTAGCCACCTGCCAACCGAGTGCGATGGGCTATTCTTCGTGCATTGGGTGGTTGCGGATTTCGATGTTGCGGACCGGCAGAAAACCTTGGCCGTGTCGCAGACGGCCGAGAGCTTCGGATACCTACAGGTGTCCTCGGTGATTCTTGCATCGTTTGGTGAAGTAGGCCGAGACGCGCCACAGTGAGCGTACTCTTGCTGGTCTTCATAGACCATCATGTAGCCCCTTATGACACAGGGCGCAAGAAGAAATATTATGCTCTATACAGAGCCGATTGGTCGCTAATATCTACAAAATATGAGGATGTATTCAAGTTGCCCCTAGTAATTGCCGATTCTAGCTTCGTATGGGCTTCTGGATGTGCGGATTATGCGGATGTTGGGGGGGGTCGCAGGGTGTATCCGCGGACAAAGGAAAAGAAGAATGGTAAATACGCATGGCCAGCAAGTTGAATTCACGTTCTATCGTCCCAAAGCGAAAGATGTGTTTGTGGCTGGCGATTTCAACGATTGGCGCAATGGCGAACTGGCGATGACCCGCGACGAAAACGGGCATTGGACTGCCGATCTCAGACTTCCCGCTGGTGAGTACAGGTTCAGGTACTGCGCCGATGGCGAATGGTTCACCGACTATGCCGCGTTTGGTGTAGAACCGGGACGTTTCGGCATGGATAGCGTGATCTGGGTGGAGCCCGATCTCGCCGAAGTTGTCGAGCCCGCAGAGATCGTCGAATCCGAGCTGGTGGCCGGTTCTGTCGCCGCATAGCGACTGTAATACATATTACTAGTTCTTTGTCCCGGCGAAACTGATGGGTATTAAGTCTTCATAAGATGTTGCCTGCTCCCGATATACATCGGGACTACTGGCAGGTTGCCATCGGTCATTATTCGTGGGACGGAGCACTAGAGTTATGAAGAAGCCAGAGGCATTGCCCCGGGCTTTTCTTTTGCTTCATTCGCCGATCTCTCGGCAATATCAAGATGGGTTATCGCAGCGTTACCGTTCGGTGAGGTGCAAGTTGCATCGTTACCAGCCAGTCGTCGCCATCGGCCGCAACTTCTGTAGTCTGATTGTGGCTCTGGAATCCGCCGGGTGTTCCGTCGAATGCTTGCTCGACTTGCGGAGCTGCCTTGAACCTGCCGCCCGAGATTCGCAGCGTGACAATGCTGTTGACCACACCCATGGGCCAGTCGCGTTCGACGTCAAAGATCACTACGGTATGTCTACTCTGTGGGAAACGTGTGGTGTAAGCTTCTAACGTCACTGTAGTTGTAGTCGCGGGGTACAAGGATGTGATATTATTGAAGGTGTCACCGAAAAGTGACGATCATGCTACTAGAACAATCTTCTGCAGTTTCTGACGAAAGGAGCCATAAGTATGAACTGGGCGATTTCCAAGAAGACGGGGCTTGTTGTATGGGTAGTTTCGATTGCGATTGTAGTCTGTCTGACGTCTTGTCAGGAGAAGGCTCCGACGAAGAAGATACACCCTGGTAAAGAAACAACCAAATCTCGAGCAAATGTGGCGCAATCCATTAAAGGCAAACGAGTTCTGCTTGTTCATAGCTATCATGCCCAATACCCTTGGGTTGCTGAGCTAAACAAGGGTGTTCGCGAAGCGCTGAAGGACACGGGAGTTGAGTTGTCTATTCATTATATGGATACCAAGCGGAACGCTGACAAGCTCTTCATGGTTGAGGCCGGTAAGCTTGCGATGCGGAAGGTGTCCGAATGGAAGCCTGACATTGTTATTACTGCCGACGATAACGCCCAGGAATTTTTCGGCATGAAGTACGTTGGCAAGCAACTGCCGATAGTATTCTGTGGCGTGAACGCGGATCCTTCGAAGTATGGATATCCCGCTCGTAACATTACCGGGATCCTCGAAAGATGCCAGTTCAGGCCCACTGTGGAGTTTTTCAAGAAGCTTTGGCCCACGAAAAAGATAGCAGTTCTCAGTTGCAATGACTCCACGTCAATTGCGGTGCTCAGTTACATGAAAGAGCAGCTCGCCGAAGCCAACGTTATCGAGTACAAACTGACGAACGATCTTGAAGAGTGGAAACGTGCTGTCATCCGCTACAACAAGAGCGTGGATGCAGTGCTTGTCTACAACTATCACACACTCAAGCAGACGCCGAACTCCACTCAGAGCATGTCTCCCAAGAAGGTGATGGGATGGACTGAGGCCAACTCAGAAGTGCCAATCATGGGCGTTCTCAGTTTTACTATAAAGGATGGTGCTCTGGCCGGTGTCGTTGAGTCGTCGTTTGAGCATGGCGAGTTGGCGGCGGGGTATGCGTGTAAGATTCTTGCCGGCGTAGCTCCGGAATCGTTGCCGATCACCATGGCGAAGATCGGAACGCGTATGATCAATCGCAACCAGGCTGGGCGTTTCAAGGTGAAGATGTCTGCTGACGTGATGGAGAACACCACGCTGGTGCCGTAGAGCAATAACATGGCCAAGAGAATCACATTTATCTTGTTGGGCGGACTTCTGCTGTCGTCGATTTTCCTCGTGGTTGGAGTCGGCTATCAGATGTATAGCACGATTACACGCGACTACGCCGAGCAGGGCAGACAGAATGCGTTGCTTGGCGCGCAGATGACTGCCTATGTGATAGAGAAGGCGGTCGCTAATGGGATATTTACGACCGAGCAGATATTTGCATCCCAGTATGTTCCGATTCGTGGGGCCTCGACTCTTAGGTATCACACGGAATATGATTACTACTTCGATCGGAATCTGAAAACAATTCAGGAGTCCTTCCTGGATGCTGATCCGATCTACTATGCCTGTGCCACCAATAACGATGGCTACACTCCGGTCCATACTGATCCCGAGTTGAGCAAGCTCAAGACGGAAGCTCTGGCGGTATGTGACGGGACTACCAAACGCGACCACACTAAACCTGTTGTGCTGACGGGTGCAGATGGTTGCCGCTACTTTGAATTCTCCTCGCCCATCATCGTGAAGGGAAGGCGGTGGGGGCAATTCCGGGTCGGGATTCCGGTGGCACTGGTGCATTCAGCAGTGAAGGCGGAAACCCGATTCCTGGCTGCTCTGGCAGGAGGATGTTCGGTTTTGCTGGCGGCACTGATCTACTTCACAGTTTGCAGGAGCCTGAGACCGCTGAGCGAGCTTTCCCGAGCCACGTCAAGAATGGCGGCCGGCGATCTGGCAGTTCGCTGCAATGACGTAGGAAAAGATGAACTCGCGGATTTGTCAAATGCATACAACGATATGGCTGACGCAATCCAGGGACGCGAAAAGGCCCTCAGATTCAGGAACACCATCCTGACAACGCAACAGGAAGTGGCAATCGACGGGATACTTGTTGTCGATAGACGCGGCGGGGTGATTTCATGCAATAGGCCATTTTGCGAGATATGGCATGTGCCTGTCGAGCATGCTGAAGAACTGACGGATCAAGAACTGCTGGACAGCATTAAGTTGCAGCTCAAGGATCCTGATGAGTTCTTGTCTAGAGTTCAACAGATATACGAGAATGAGCATGAACGGACTCGTGAAGAAGTGGAGCTTTCTGACGGCCGGATACTTGACCGCTACTCCTCGCCGATGATCGGGGCCAATGACGAATACTTGGGCCGCGTATGGTATTTCCGGGACATCACCGCCGCCAAACAGGCCGACATGGAACTGCGAGAGCATCGAGACGGCTTGGAGCGACTTGTGGATGATCGCACGGCCGAGCTGCAGGTGGCTGTGGAAGCCGCCGAGACTGCAAGTCGGGCCAAGAGCGAGTTCCTGGCAAGGATGAGTCACGAGATACGAACTCCGATGAATGGCATCATGGGCATGACACATCTGGCTCTGGAAACCAATCCTACTGACGAGCAGAAGGAATACCTGTCGCTTGCCTCGGAATCAGCAGATACCTTGATGCGGATAATCGATGATATTCTGGATTTCTCAAAGATCGAGGCCGGGCGTTTGGAGATGGAGGAGGTCGACTTCGATCTACGCAAGGTTCTGACTGACACGCTTGGTACGATGGCGCTGCGAGCGAAGACCAAGGGGCTCGAACTGATATGCGATATTGCCTCTGACGTGCCGGCAATGATGGTTGGAGACCCGTATCGACTGAGACAGGTGATAGTGAATCTCGTCGGTAACTCTCTGAAGTTCACCCAAACCGGAGAGATAGTTGTAAGCGTGGGGGTGGAGGATCAGGGCACAGAGGAGACTGCTCTTCACTTCAGTATTCGCGATACAGGTGTGGGGATCAGCAAGGACGCTCTGGGGAGCGTATTCAGCGCTTTCGAACAGGAAGATGGTTCTACAACAAGGCGATATGGCGGTACCGGTCTTGGACTGACCATTTCGAAACAGATTGTCGAGATGATGGGCGGAAGGATATGGGTTGATTCAGTTGTTGGCTTGGGAAGCACATTCCACTTTGTCGCGAAGTTTGCCGAGTCGGATGCTGATGTGGCACCATTTGCCACACAGTTGGCAAGTCGTGTACGTGACATACCGATTCTTGTTGTGGACGATAACGATACCAATCGGCGAGTCCTGCAGGGCATGATGGCAAACCTGCAATTGACGGTTTCGTTTGCTGATGGTGCGGAATCGGCCATGGAGTTGGTCTACCGTGCTCGCGCTGAAGGCCGCCCGTTTGGACTCCACATACTTGATGTCTGCATGCCCGACATCGACGGCTTCCAACTTGCCAGGAGTATCATGGAAGGAAGGGGAGATTCCGACAGGGAGGAGACCATAATGATGCTCTCATCGGCGGGATCGCCGGAAGAGAACAAGTGCTGCAAAGAGATGGGCATTGCCAAACACCTGACGAAACCCATTAGTCAGGCTGATCTGATCAGTGTGATTGCCGAAACGATCGGCCGTGAGACACAGGCTGATAGTACCGCAGACAACGATACACCCAGCTCTGACACACCCGACAGGAAACTGGAGATACTGCTTGTTGAAGACAATCGGGTCAATCAGAAGCTGGCTGTGAAACTTCTCGAGAAGTGGGGGCATTCGGTCACTCTTGCCGAGAACGGGCGTCAAGGCGTCGATGCCTACTTGGCCGGGGCATTCGATGCCATACTGATGGATATCCAGATGCCTGAAATGGGCGGGGACGAAGCCACCGTCGCCATTCGTGAGCATGAGAGCCAACATGGCGGCCACATGTGGATAATAGCCATGACTGCTCATGCCATGAGTGGATATGAGCAGAAGTGCCTGGACTTTGGCATGGATGCTTATGTATCCAAGCCCATCGCCCCAGTTCTGTTGAAGCAGGCCCTGGCAAATGTGCCGTTAAACGTAAATCCCGCACAGAATGCCCCTGTCTCCTGACGCTGGTTGACGGCGATGGTGCCCAGCCATTGCGAGATGCTCCCCTTCGTGGTTCGCTGACCTGCGCGGTACGCGCTCCGAAGGCTGGAGTTACTGGCGGCTGGGCATTTGAAAGGGCTGCTTGGCTCGGTGGGCTCAGCAGCCCGTTGAAGAAGCTATTCCTGCTGCGTGCGAGTCTTTCAATTGCGCGTCTGCGTTACGAAACTTGGCAATCCTACGGGATTGACTGCGTTTTCGTTCCTTGATGCTCGTTGAAATCCTGCGCACTCGCAACGGAATCCATTTTTCAACGGACTGTTAGTCGAATAGTGTTCCGGGGTCTTCTGTGGGGACGTATCCGCTTTCCAAGAAGAACCTGATGGCTTCGGATGTGGATTTGAAGACCTTGGTTGCGGTCTCGGTAACGAAGGGGGACGGGGACGCTTCGGGACGCCAGATTACGAATACATCCTTGGTGGCTTCGTGGGCGTGTTGCAGTTCGCGTTCCACTCCGCTGGAAAGCCCCGGTCTGCCATCTGGCATTGCGGGTATCAGCGAGATGATCATGTCTGACTGGTCGATCAGCTTGAAGTCGCGGGCGTAGATCTGCCCGTCAATATCGGCGATCACGTCCACCATCTGGGACGTTTCCATCGTTACGCGGTGGCCGGGCGTGCCAGCTTCGATGATACGTTTGCCCTGCTGAGCGGCTTGCAGTGCGCGGTCGCAGAGATATTTTTCTTCCAGGTCACCGGGATCGAAGCAGACGAAGTGCTTCTTCAGTTCCAGGCGGAAAAGGTCTATCTCGGCCAGCAGATCCTTCATACCCATCACGTGCGACATGGGGAAACTGAGGTAGGCCTTCTTCATCTTCGGGCGGAACATCAGGTCAACGAGTGCCTGTGCGGTGGAATCGTCGGTACCGCGAGCCATGATGTAGAAGCAGCCGTGGCCGCGAACGATCTGGCTGAGCAGTTCGGAGGCGAGAATCTCTTCCTCACGCCAGACCATTATGTCTTTCAGCGTGTGGTCCGTGTGCCCATCGCGGACGAGTCGATAGTGGATGGTGTCGAGGTTGTCGACGAGCGAGATGTAGATGTCCGCGTTGAACTCCTGCATCTGGTCGTGATCGAACGCGTAGAACAGCCCATGCTTCCAGCGGAAGGTTGCGTGGGTGTTCACAAGGACGTTGGCCTTGTCTCGGCCGGTTGCGAGCACATCCTTAAACACGCTTCGTCGCAGGTTGGTGAGCCTCGATAGTGGCAAGTCGAGAATTCTCCCGGAGACCACGTCTGGGGCTTCTGCGTACATCATGTCGCCGACGTTACACACAGCCAGATCGTGTCCGGCGCGTGTAGCCAGTTCGACTACACGATTAATGAAGTGTTTCTTATCCAGTCCGACCTGTCCTGTGACTACAACTCTCATCGCGTCTTGCACTCCGTTGGTCTGCGGCGTTTGTTTTGGTTGCGTACTACTTTGCTTTGGTTGCAGTAGCGGTGGTTTTGGATGCTGGCAGCCGGGTTGGCTGGGCATTGCCAGCGAGCTTGGCGCGGAGCTGTCGCTCGGTGGCTTTGAGTCTGGCGATCTCTTGTTCGAGCTGCTGGATCCTGGTCATGTGCATCTGGTTTTCGTCATCCATGGACTCGATGCGTTCAGTCAGCAGTCTGATGCGATGGGATTGACTATTGGCCGCCGGTGTGTTTGCAGGTTCGAATGCGTTGGAGTTGGCAGTGGGCGTTGCGGGTTTCGCCTTGGAGACGGCCTCGGGTTTGGCTTTGGATGCGTTCCACCAGGATCGTTCGCTGAAACTCACGCTACCGCAGCCGGCTGTTGTAACCGTCACGAACAGGCACAATAGTTTTATGGTTCTGGACATGCCCCCGAGTCTATTCAAAGCGGCGTCGCAATACAATAGACACACTGCCAATCCGCCTCGCAGATTGGTGTTCGACGGTGAATTGTTGTCACTATTCCGCTGGTTTGGTTGTTGGGGCGGCTTTCGTCGTGGCCGCTTTGGTGTCTTTGATAAGGGCGAACTCTATCGCCACCTGGAGCCGCTGACGGGCATCTACCGAGATCAGCTTCCCGTCCTTACCGACCACCCAAATCGAGGGAATGCCATGAATACCGTACTTGCGGGCGGTGGGGTCTTCCCAGAACTTTCCTGAGTAGGTATTTATCCAATCCAGCTTGTTGTTCTTGACGAAGGTCTTGACGGTTTCAAGGGAGTTGGGCCGGTCTATGCTGATGCCCACAAATTCCACGCCTTTGTCCTTGTACTTCGCATAGAGCTGCTTCATGTGCGGAAGCGCTTGAATGCATGGCCCGCACCACGTTGCCCAGAAATCTATGACAACCACCTTTCCGAGAAGGTCCCTGGGAAGGTTCAGTTCGGTTCCGTCAAGCTTCTTCAGGGTGGCTGTGAACAGCGGGGAACGTCCTCCGCTGATCAGGAAGGGCAGTATGGCAGGGTTGCCAGCGTGCTTCTTTTCGAGCATGGTGAAGTACTTGTCGGCGAGCTTCTTGTCTCCGATCTGTTTTGCGAGCACGCCTCCCGTTCCGATAGCCTTGACGGCGAGCTTGAGGTTGTCTGAGTACAGGTCCACGTATTTGATAATGTGACTGGCGGCGTCTTTGGCTGGTTTGCCGGGCTCAGTGAACACCTTCAGACGCATCAGGGCAGTGTTCGCCATCATTTTTGTGGATTCGGAGCTCTTGGTGGCCAGTACTATCTTGACGATGTCCTGGAGGTCTTTTCTGGTCTTCTCGCTGGGGGCGTGATCATTGCGGAAGGAGCCCACCTGCAGCATGAGTTGGTTGAAGCGGGCTGCGTTGGGAGCGTCGGGGTACTCGGTCCATATCTTCCTGGCCAGCTTTACCACTTCACCTGTCTGGGCGATCAGGATGTCTATATGCTCCTGGCGAGTCTTTGGGGTGGTCTTGGGTGTCAGGAGGTCCTGTATCTCTTTGATCCGCTCTTGTGGGATCAGCTTTGTCGCCAGTTTGGTGGTGGGCGATGTGACGCTGGTGGTGGCTTCGGCTGCCGATAGATGCGTAGCGGCCAGGATAAGAACTGCGATTATTGACGGTAAGAATAGCGTCCTTGTCATAAGATTTACCCTTTCGGCATTTTCTTGTTATATCGGCTGGCGGTAACCCCGCGCCGGCTGGTCTGACGATGTCAGCCCATTATAGGCCCGATCCGCAGGCTTCTTCCAGCATATCACCCAGTATTACGTTTGATACGAACAATGCATCGGGCGAGATTCGGAGATACTGGTCGTTCAGGATCAGTGCATTTTGGCGACAATACCGTTCGATGGTTTTGCCGAAGACTTCTCTGATATCAATGTGGAAACGCGCGGTGAACTGGTTACAGTCGATACCCTCGGTCAGACGCAGGGCAAGCATCACGGTTTCCCCCATTTGTGTGCGGATGTCCGGATGTTCAGTTGTGCATGGCGGCAGTTCGCCCGCAGCTAATGCCTTCATGTAGGCGGTCAGGTTGGGCGAGTTGGTGCATCGCAGGCCGCCCACGTAGCTCGTGGCGGCCGGGCCGAGCCCCAGATACTTCTGGTTGTGCCAATATGTTAGATTATGGACGCAACGTCGGTGCGGTAGTGCGAAGTTCGATATCTCGTAGTGCTCCATCGCGGTGGCAGTGATACGCTCGATGGCCTGGTAGTAGCAAGCGTGCTGCATGTCTTCATCCATCTCGGCGAGGGAGCCCCGGCGAACCTGCTCGGCCAGCGGGGTACCGTCTTCCAGAGTAAGCGCATAGCAACTAAGGTGTTCGGGCTGAAGTGCAAGTGCGGTGTCAAGCGAAGTCAGCCATGTTTCCAATGTTTGGGTTGGCGCGGCGTAGATGAGGTCCAAGCCAATGTTATTCATGTTGGCATTTCGCAACATGTTATATGTGTCAAGCACGTGCGATGCGTTGTGAAGTCGGCCTAGTGTTTTGAGTTCGTCATCGTTAAATGACTGCACGCCGAGATTAACGCGGTTGACTCCGGAATCAGCGATGACTTTCACCTTTTCCGGATCGAGAGTTGCGGGGTTTGCCTCTATACTGAACTCGGTGTTGGAATCTATCAGCGGATTGGCGATTTTCAGAATCCTGGCCAGGGTGGGCGTATCGAGAGCAGTTGGCGTGCCTCCGCCGAAGAATACGCTCACCAGCGGTGTCTGGAGGCAGTTGCGTTTGGTCTTCAATTCCGCCTGCAATGCCGTGACGTAGCTATCTGCCAGGGCGGAGTTGTGCCCGATGGAGTAGAAATCGCAATATGAGCACTTGCCAAGGCAGAAAGGAACATGCACATACAAAGTTGTGGAGGCGACATCTGGCTTTGCAACCTTAGTGTTAACAGGATGTTCTGGGGCTCTATTGGGCATGGAGGGACGGTTGAGGAGGAAATTTTTACCCTTGCAAGCAGGGACTGTGAGCTTAGAATATACTGTATCATGGCAATTGTTGGAAGACAGTTGCCCCAATTGCTTAATGTGCAGATCAGCCGAAGAGGTGACGAATGGATGTTGCATTGGTATGGTTCAAGCCGAATGGGAACCGCAAGGACTTTGCGTTGGGACCAGGTACGACTGTTATCGGCAGAGGTGATGGTTGCAGCCTGCAGATTCCGCTGGTGGGTGTGTCTCGGCGTCATTGCGAGGTCATCTGCGACGGAGACGTGGTGAAGGTCAAGGATCTGGCATCGAGCAACGGTAGTTACGTTAACAATGATCGTGTCAACGAAGCGGAATTCCAGGCCGGTGATCGACTCGTGATTGGACCGATCGTTTTTACCGTTCAGGTCGATGGCAAGCCCGAGGAAATTCAACCAGTCAAAACTCGCGGGCAGAAGATGGCCGAAGAGAAAGCCGCCAGCCTCTCGGGCGCCACAGCCGTTCCCTTAGGTGACGACTCGGAGGACGACGCCTTCCTGGCGATGCTGGATGAAACGAAAAATGGCGAAGAGAGTGATGATGTTGATCCGATCTCGGCGTTGGAAGCACTCGCAGGCGAAGACGAGTAGACCGTCAGGGATCTGACACTGACACCGAAACATATATCAGGCCCGTAGGCACTGCTGTTGCAGTAATGCCCGCGGGCCTGTTTTGTGCGTATTTGTGATCTTTGCTGGCCGAGTCTGCTGGCGCTATTCGTCGTCCTGAGGCCTCTTGGGTTCGTCCACTTCGCCCGGTTCACCCACTTGTTCCAAATCATCCGGTCCAGGTGCACCCAGTTGTCCATCGGCGGCGAAGAAGTCTTGCAGGATTGTCGCTGCGGCGATGGCATCCTGGCGTTGCTTCTTCTTCTTTCTCGTGAAGAGCCCCGCAAGCATCTGGTCGGCTGCGAAACTTGTCAGCCTCTCATCCCACATTCTCACGTCGAGTCCGGTGCTCTTGGCGAGTCTGGACGCGAATTCGCGTGTGAGCTTGCCTTGCGGGCCTTCGGTATCGTCCATATTGAGAGGCCATCCGACAACGATGCCCTCTGCGCCTTGCTCGTCTGCGATTTTGGCAAGTGTGGCAAAGACTTCCTTATCGCTAGTGGCAGGGACCATGGTGAGCGGTCCGGCGATTGCGTTGCGGGTGTCGCCTACTGCCACCCCGATCCGCTGCGTTCCGTAGTCAACCCCGAGCCACTTTGTCATATCTGCACTTCGCCAATCGCATTTCAGGTCTGGGATATTCAGGAATACTTCTGCCCGAACTTCTTGTTCATGTTGGTCAGGAGATCCTTGAGTCTTTGGGAGTCGGATTTATTGGAGATCAGCGTGGCATCGGGGCTGTGCACGATTACGCAATCGTCCATACCCATTACTGCCAGCAGGTGATCGTCTTCGCTGACGATAACGTTTCCGGTGCAGTCGATGAGCACGGTATTCTCAGCCACCACGGCATTATCGGTCTCGTCGAGATCCGTCACGTCCGCCAGTGCCGGCCAGGATCCCACATCCAGCCATTCGCAGGAGAGTACCACCATCATCACCATCACGGCCTTTTCCATTACGGCGTAGTCGATGCTGATTTTTTTCAGTTGGGGATAGGCTTCGGCGAGCAGGTCGGTATAGTCGGACGAGTTGGCGACCGCTTCTGTGATGCACGCAAGCTTGTCTACCGAGTCGGGCAGGTGTGTCTTCAGTGCATTTGCGATGGCCGATACTGTCCAGACGAACATACCGCTGTTCCAGTAGTGCTGGCCGCCTTCAACGTAACGTCTGGCGGTCTGGTGTTCGGGCTTCTCCACGAAACCTTTTACCTTGAACACGCCATTGCTGACCGATTCGCCGCAGTGTATATATCCCAGCCCCGTGTGCGGGAAGTTGGGCTTTACGCCGAACGTTACCAGCGCGTCTGCGTTCGCCTCTGCCGTTTCACATGCCAGCTTCACGCACCTGTCGAAATCCTCCTGTGGGCGAATGATGTGGTCTGCGGTGAACACTGCCATCGTCCCGTCCGGATCGCGTCCTTGCAGGATGGCGGCAGCGAGGGCTACGGCGTTTGCAGTGTCGCGTCCTTCGGGTTCGCCGACAATGTTCTCCACAGGCAGTTGCGGGAGACTTTCGGCGATTTGCTGAGCGTACTCAGCGTTTGTGATGATATAGGTATTCTCGTACCCGAATACGCCCTTGAGCCTTTCGACGGCTATCTCAAGAAGGCTTCTGCCCTCGATAAGGGGGAGTATCTGTTTGGGGCGACTTTTCCTGCTCATCGGCCAGAGTCTTTGACCCACGCCACCGGCCATGATTACGGCATAACGCATGTACTTTCTCCTCAGTCGTTTATTCCACGCATCCGTGCGCGGGTGTTAATCTCTATGCCTATCAGCATTTTATCTGTTATTTCTATCGTCCGTAGGGGGCTTTGCCCATCAGCGTGATCTGTAGATCATGTCCTCGTTTATGCCCATTTCCCCGAATGCCGGGCCGATTTCGCCAAAAAAGCGGCGCCCGTCGGTGTAGTATCCCGCCGTGGGTGCAAGGTCTTCCACCCGCTTGGCCCACCATGCATTCAGCATATCCATGAACATCTCGCGGACGTACTTGCACGTCATCGAGGCAAGGGCGACGGGTAGGTGTTGGTCTTCGGCCCCCACGGAGAAGTGGACTTCGGCAGACTTGCTGCCGTGTGTGATCATGTATGCGCTGTGAGTTTTGGATTCGTCCAGAATTCGGAATGAGGCGTCCTCGAAAACATTTTCCAGCACGGGCAGATATCGCATTCTTCCGCCCTGGCGGTCCACGTGCACAGTTATGCTCCCGCTGCTGAGATGGGTCCACAAATGCGACAGCAGGCGGCAGGTGAATCCGATAGCGGTGGTGGACTTGTTGTCGATTTTTCGTACGAGTTGGTTGTACTCGCCCGCCAATACGGTTTCGCTCCGTAACTCTAACAATTTAATGCCCTTGGTTTTCATCTCAGCAGATAGTGCATTTGCTGACAGGGCGATGGATGTTTGTTCGAGCGACACGGGTATATCCAAATCAGCCGGTGCGTACCATGGATAATCGGCGGTCTTTATGTGGGCATCGTGGGTTATTATTTTCAAGAGCTCAGCGAGGGTCTCAGGGCAGTGTCCGCCGGTGTGCAGCATGCTGAGTACGGCGCGTTCTAAATGCTGTAAGCCGTTAGTGGACTTTCGTTTGAAGAGTTTCTTGCTGTCACCGATGGCTATTGCGGTGCTCTTTGCTTTTGGTTTTCGCACGATGGTGGGCGCGAGCTGTTTCCACATGCATTGGTCGATGTTCTCGTCTGGAATTTCAAAGACGGCGGCGCAGACGACGAGTGGCCCCAGAACGGGCCCAAGTCCCGCTTCGTCTATACCGGCTATAATACCCAAAGGCAGGCTCCTTGTGCGTGTGAAATACCAATTGAGATTATACGAGACTGAAAAATGTATAACAACTGTGGATAGAAGTATTAAGGAAATGTGCCTGCTGTGCCGATCATCTTGTTAAGTAGTAGCTTGGAAGAAAGGGCGGCTGATACAGATGGGCATTCAGAAATGGTCTGAAGAAATAACGGTTGTTGATCTGAGCGATGATCCTCGGTTCAGCGAAGACATGATGTTGTTGATGGATGGTTACGATTCGCACCGAACGGATGTCGTATTGAACTTCGCGGCCGTTGGTTTTATTAATTCATCCGACGTAGCCAAGCTCCTTAAGCTTCGCAAACTCGTTCTTTCGCATTATCATCGCCTGGTGGTATGTGATGTGAACTCTCAGATCGAGAGCGTGTTCCAGGTAACCGGACTCGACAAGGTATTCGAATCCACCCAGGATATATCAACTGCTTTGGCATCGATTCAGATGTCGGCAAAGTAGCTTTGGATAGGGATACCGCGAGCTTTTTGGATACGTAGTCTATTCCTGTCCGCCATTGCGGACTGGACACTATGAGACGTCATTCCCGCCTTTAGAGCAGGTATCCCTGTTGGTTTTCTTCTATATTTGCGTTGAGTGAGTTTAGACGCCTCCCTCAAAAGTCGACTGTGACCGAGATTAGCGTTCATTCTGGGCTATAAGTCCTTTGTTCGCGTTCTAGATCCTTGGATGTTCAGGTTGGTTCACACTTCTGAGGGAAGCGTCAGTTTAGGCTTCTTCAGGCTTGCCGACCTCTATAAGGGACCTCGCTTGCGTCAGATTGCCTGCAATTTCTGTCAATATCTTTTGTAATTGCGGCGTCCATAGGGAATAATCACGTAATAACGTGACAGAAAGGGTATCTAGATGAGCGTAATTGACAAAGTCTTTAAGGCGAATGATGTTCGCGGCGAGTACGGTGAGATGATCGATGAGGATCTTTCGTGGAAGATCGGTCATGCGTCTGCTCAGTTCCTTCGGAGCTTGTTGAGTGGATACGAACGCGGACAGGCCGCTAGCAATCGTCTTGTGGTTGGGCGCGATATGCGTCCGCATAGCGAGAGCCTCTCCAAAGCGCTTATCGAGGGCGTCACCTCCAGCGGTACCGCCTGCACCGATATAGGCGTGGTCGACACACCGATGATCTACTTTGCGGTGAACCATCTCGGTTCGTGCGGAGGTGTGCAGATAACGGCCTCCCACAACCCGATCCAGGATAATGGATTCAAGGTATCTGGAATGGGTGCCAAGCCCATCGGCAAGACTACCGGCCTCGACGAGATCAAACACATAGTCTCAACGCTGCGTCGCATGCCCCTGAGCGCTTCGGTAGCGCCCTGCCAGGAAATCGACCTCTGGGACGAATATCGCAAGCACGTATTGCAGTTCTTGTCGGTTCCCAGACGCCTGAAGGTTGTCGTTGACGCCTCCAACGGGATGGCCGGTAAGATGATTCCCAAGATTTTCGATGGCACGGACATTGATATTATCCCGCTGAACTTTGAACTCGGTAACGGTTTTGTGCATCCGCCTAACCCGCTGGTGGAAGCTAACCTCCAGATGACCAAAGACGCGGTGCTGGAACATGGGGCCGATCTGGGCGTCTGCATGGACGGCGATGCTGACCGGTGCATGTTCGTTGATGAGCACGGGCAGACCGTTCGCTGCGACCTGATGACGGCTATGCTGGCCAGGCATTTCCTCGCCGACAATCCCGGTGCCATGGTTGCCTATGACCTGCGTTCGTCGCGTGTGGTTGCTGAGGAAGTCAAGATGGCCGGCGGCGTGGCAAGACGCGAACGCGTTGGACATGCATTCATGAAAAAAGCAATGGCCGACGGACATGGCGTTTTCGGCGGCGAACTCAGCGGTCACTTCTACTTCCGCGACAACTTCAATTGTGACAGCGGAGCGATTGCTTTTGCCACCGCACTGAGTATCATCGCGGCCCAGACTCGCCCGTTCAGTGAGATGGTGGCCCCGTTGAGACGCTACAGCCACAGCGGCGAGATCAACTTCGAAGTCGAAGATAAAGACGGCATGATGAAGGCTGTTGCCGAGAAGTTCAGCGATTCTGAAGTGGATTGGCTTGACGGTGTCAGTTGCAAGTACGAAGACTGGTGGTGCAACGTCCGCCAGTCAAACACCGAACCGCTCCTGCGTCTCAGCCTCGAAGCCAAGACTCCCGACATGTTGAACGAGAAGCTCGGCATACTCAAAGGAATGCTCGGCGAACCGGTCGACCACTAACAACCCGGTTGGCGGTTTGGCTGGCGAGATGTTGAGCAGGCTGACAATAGATCAAGCCGACATTAGATTAAGAAGAAGGCGGCGATCCTGGAAACGGGTCGCCGCCTTTCTTTGGTTTCGGTGAGCAAAAACGGGGACTGTACCGATTCTGGGACTGTCCCCGCTTTTGCGGTAGATCGCGCATGCTGCGGTAGATCGCGCATGCTGCGGTAGATCGCGCAAGCTGCGGTAGATCGCGCAAGCTGCGGTAGATCGCGCATGCTGCGGTAGATCGCGCATGCTGCGGTAGATCGCGCACGACGCGAAAATGGGGACAGTCCCAACATCGGTACAGTCCCCATTTTCGCTGGTCTACTGTTCTGCGATGAAGCTCTTGTTCAGCAGGTCGACTATACCTTTGGCCAGGCCCTCGGCTTTGCCTTCTATGCCTTTGTTGACCGACGTGGTTGTCCGGCCGATGCAGTTGGCAACTGTAATGGTTTTGCCTGTCTTGGCATCTATCAGATGAACACGAACGATTACTTCTTCAAACGGTCCGAAGAGCTGGCCTGCAACGCCTGATTTCTCGTAGTACAGGTATTTGCCACGGATTATCAGTGCCATGTTTCCGGCAGTGGCTTCCATTTGGGGCAGCGCGGTCTTGGCGAGCTGCTCGGACAGTGCGCCGCGAACCAGACCATTGAGGATGCTGGGCGTTTGCGTTGCGGGGCCCTCTGTGAAATCTTCGAGCACCACGGTGGTGTATTGGCCCGCAAGTCCGCCTGGAGCGATGTTCGCAGTTCCCGTGACTGGCGCTGAAAAGCCCTTGGCTCCGCGTGCCGTGCCGATGCCTTCTTTTATGGCGCGGCTGACGCATCCGGTGCTTGTAAGCATTGCTGCTGCAAGAAGTGCAACTACTGTCATCTTTCGCATTATTAGGCTCCCTTAATGAAAGTGTACGAGTTGGTTCATGCTCTTGGAGCCGTCCCAACGCCACATCTACATTGGGAAGACTCCAGACAATTCTATCGGCCGGCCTTGCGGCTGTCCACCGGCATTATTGCTTACCTTTGATTGTTCGGGGCAAATCGCTATAACATGGTCTTCGCGTGTTATTGAAAAGTTACATACATATGTCGGCAGGAGATGAGAAAATGTCCAAGTCTGTGCCTTCTGATATCGAGATTTCAAGGGCTGCAACATGCAAACCCATTACCGAAATTGCCGCCGCCGCCGGTATCCAGCCGCAAGAGCTGGAACCATACGGCGATATCAAAGCCAAAGTTAGACTCAGTATTCTTGATCGGCTCGCAGATCGTCCGAATGGGAAATACATTGATGTTACCGCCATCACGCCAACTCCGCTCGGCGAAGGCAAGACCACCACATCAGTCGGTCTCACACAGGCACTCGGGCTGCTGGACAAGAATGTCTTCCTCTGCATACGCCAGCCGTCAATGGGCCCGACGTTTGGCATAAAGGGCGGTGCGGCGGGCGGAGGATACAGCCAGGTTATCCCCATGGAGGAGTTCAACCTCCACCTCACCGGCGATATTCACGCGGTGGGGCTGGCAAATAACCTTCTGGCGGCCGCCATCGACGCGCGTATCAAGCACGAAGCACATGCCAACGATGAGAAATGGGCTAAAACCGGGCTTCCGAGGCTCAATATTGATCCCGATACCGTTACATGGCGTCGTGTGCTGGACGTTAACGACGCGGCCGTGCGTTTCATCGAAATCGGCCAGAGCGAAAGCTGGCTGGATGGCCCAAGCCGCAAGACCGGTGTGGATATCACCGTTGCATCGGAGGTGATGGCGATTCTGGCGTTGGCTGCCGACGTTAAGGATATGCGGACGCGCCTTGGCATGATTGTTGTGGCGATGGACACCAGCGGAAATCCCGTGACAGCTGAAGACATCGGCTGCGCAGGGGCGATGATGGTGCTCATGAAGGATGCTATCAAGCCGAATCTCATGCAAACGCTTGAAGGTCAGCCGGCGTTCATCCATGCAGGCCCGTTTGCCAATATCGCTCATGGCAATAGTTCGATCATTGCCGACCGGATCGCGTTGAAACTTGGCGACTACGTTGTGACCGAGAGCGGTTTCGGTGCGGATATTGGCATGGAGAAGTTCTTTGATATCAAGTGTCGCCTTTCGGGGTTGATGCCGGACTGCGTGGTGCTGGTGGCTACGATCCGCGCGCTGAAGATGCATGGTGGCGGTCCGAAAGTGACGCCGGGCCATCCGCTGCCGACCGAATACATTGAGGAGAACCTCGAACTGCTCACGGCGGGCACATGCAATCTGGCCAGGAACATAGAAATCGCTAAAACCTTTGGGGTGCAAGTAGTTGTGGCGATCAACAAGTTCGCTACAGACACTGGCGCCGAGGTCGAACTCGTTCGGCAGGCTGCTATGCAAGCCGGTGCGGAAGATGCTGTTGTCAGCGATCACTGGGCAAATGGAGGCGAAGGATCGCGCGAGCTGGCCGAGGCGGTGATAACGGCGGCAGACAAGCCCTCCCAAGCCGAGCTACTGTATGATGACAGCCTGAGCATCAAAGAGAAGATCGAGACTATCGCAAAGAAGGTATATCTAGCTGATGGCGTAACTTACGAGCCTAAGGCCGAAAAGCAGATAGAGGCTTATGAGCGAGCGGGACTCAGCCACCTTCCCATATGCATGGCCAAGACCCACCTTTCCCTGAGTCACGATCCTGATCTCAAGGGCGTGCCCAGAGGCTTCACCGTGCCGGTTGTTGAGGTGCGAGCGTCTGCGGGGGCAGGTTTCCTGTGTCCGTTGTTGGGTAAAATGCGTACCATGCCGGGTTTACCGAGCAGGCCAGCGTTCATGGATATCGATCTGGATGATGACGGACAGGTGGTTGGCATGTTCTGATCGCAACCTTTAAGTGACCACAGGCGATTGTCCCAAAGTCCCTCAATTACCTTAAGTTGCCCCCCATTTGATGTCGAAATGTATCTTACAGGGATCGCCTTGTCTTTTTCGTTCTCGCAACGTGGAGTGCATGGATGCATATAAAGGCTACACTACCGGTCTGGAAACTTTGTCTGGTGGCAATTTTGGTGTCCGGGTGTAGCAGTGCGCTCACGCAACGAGGCAGCCAACTGTTGGTTGACGGTGGCGAAGCTGTCGAAGCGAGGAAATATGCCGAGGCCATAACACATATGGATGAATTTCTGCGTGATAATCCGAGAAGTGAACACGTTGCCAGGGCCTGTTATTTGCGAGGCAAAGCTTACTATGGTCTGAAGAATGTGCCCCTTGCCGAGGCTGATTTGACCGAGGCCGCACAGGATGGCAGCGGACCGGTGAAGGTAAATGCCCATCTCGCACTGGCTGATATTGCATGGGACGCCGGCAACTTGGTGAAGGCGGAGCAGATGTATTCTGCCGTGGCAGACGAGGTGCCTGCGGGTGATGTGCCTGGCGATCATGCCTATTATCGTCTTGGGTGTGTTCAGCAGCGTCTTGGCAAGTGGTCTGAGGCGGATGTTCGGTTCTACAAGGTTGTGGAACACTATCCTGGTTCGGAGCTGGCCAAGCGAGCGGGCAGGCGTGTAAACGCGACGGCGTGGACAATACAAACCGGCGCATTCAGGACCAAAGCGCGGGGCGATGCGCACGTGAAACAGATGCGGACAAAGAAGGTGATGGCGGAACTCGTTGCGGTACTCATAGGAGACCGGCCGATGTTTCTTTCAGTTGCCGGACGATACACGAAATATGAGCAAGCTCTGACGGCGTTTGACAGGGTCAAACGCGTGCAGGGTGACGCATATGTGACCGTAAGGTGAGGAATGGTTGAAACATCAGAGCGGACCCCACCGCAAATAGTGCGAATAATCGCTCGGCGATTCGTCAGCATGCTCATCATTTTCGTGATGGTAGTAGCCGCGGTCGGCGTGCTAACCTTCCTCTCTCCCAAATGGTACCGTAGCGAGGTAGATCTCTACGCAAGCTCCAGTCAGATTCTTAAATCGTCCGACACGCAGACTTCATATCGCGACAGGGTGTTGTTGCAGATCGGCACGCTGCGGACAATCCTGACGAGCGATCATGTTCTTGCATCGGCGATGCTCCGCCTGGATGGCGACAAGCCTGTTGAGGTGAAGGATGTACCTGCGGACGATGTTGCAACCGCAGTGGCCGCCGCCCAGCGGCAGGGACACGTTGACCAGTGGGATGCCAAGGTTAACAAGTTCATCGATGAGAATCGCGAGTTGTTGAAGGACTTCCAAAATCGCCTGGCTGTGGTTGCGCCGGACGAAGCTGACGCATTGTTCACCCAGACTGTTACTGTGCGGGTTGACTGGCCTGAGCAGCGGGAGCTTGCGGCCAAGCTCGGCAGGGATTCGCTGGAAATGGCGGCTGAGAAGGCAAGTCTGCTTGTAGGCCATCTTGTGCAAGCCTATGGCTACAGATACTCGAATATAGAACGAAGCCGCATGGCCGAGGCGTCTCGCCAGCTTGAAGCGAAATCCCTGCAAGTTGCAGAGGAAGAACTGGCAGCTGCCGACAACGCGTTCCAGAAGTATGTCACGAAGATCAAAGGCCCCGGCCTGCTCCAGCTCAAGCACATGCTGGAAAGCAGCCCCGGATACGAGACGGGCAAGGCCAGTCTTGCCACGCGATACTCGGGTGAACTCACGGTGATAGATACCGAGATGGCGCGTCTCAGATCGCTGAAGTTGACCATTGATACCCAATTGGCGAAGCCCGCAGACAGCGAAATGGTTGTGCCCGACGCTATCTCCGCATCGAATCCGTCGCTCACTACGCTGCAGGACAGCATTCTGAAACTCAAGATGCGGATCGATTTACTCACCACCCGCACCGATGACCATCGAGTGTTCGTGGATGTCAGAAGGGAACTTGAGCTGGCACGTGAGTCTCTCCGGGCGGAGTTGGGGCGGCAGGTTGAAAGTATTTCGCAGGAGTTGGTCCAGTACCAAGCCAAGAAGGATGTCCTGGAGGCGAGTCTGGCTGCTGACCGCAAACTTCTTGTTGAGCTTGGCGGATTCATTCCGGAATACGAAAGCCTTGAGGCCAGGCGGAACATCGCACGCAGGCAGTACGAGTCCGTGAAGCAGCGACTCACTGTGGCCGCTGTCGCCAAGGCATTGGCACTGGCGGACACCACTATTGTGGTGAGCACGCTGGGGAGGCCAACAAAGCCGGACCCATCGTCCCCCAGGCGTCCGAATATGATTCTGAATATGTCGATCGCTGTGATATGCGGCCTGATTCTGTCGCTCATCTACGCGTTCATGGCAAACCATCTGGACCACAGCTTCAAGAGTATCGACGATGCCGAGAAGTTCCTCGGTGTTCCGGTGCTGGCATCGGTTCCCAAACTGGGCAGGCACGTGGTTTGCTCGAGAAGAGGCGCCAAATGACACAGGGAAAGCTAGAGAAGGGACATCCCACAAAGGCGTCACTCAAGCCAAGGGCGGAAGACATATTCCGAAGTCTGTGGGCATCGTTGTTCTACTCGGGAAAGGTCAGCAAGAAGGCGGTGATGGTTTGTTCATCATCGCGGCGTGAAGGCGCCACCACAATCGCCACCTCGCTGGCGGTGGTCGGAAGCGTTCCTGCAGGCAACGCAAGGGTGGCGCTTGTTGACATGAACCTTCGCAATCCGAACATTCACAAGGAACTCAAGCTGGACTCCGGCCCGGGCGTAGCGGAAATCGTTACCGAAGGCATAGAGCCAGAGGTGGCGGCCCGGCGGGTTAGTAGCGGGCTTGATGTCTATACAGCAGGCAACGTGAAGGGCAAGACACTGGACATCCTTCGCAGCGATTTGCTGAAGCAGTTCTTCGATTCGCTGTTAGAAGGTTACGATAATGTGCTGGTGGACGTTGCACCGGCCTGCGCGTTTCCAGATGCGCAAGTACTGGCGGAGATACTGCCGGACATACTGCTGGTTTGCCACAGCGAGCGGGTTCCGCGGGAAGTTGTCGCACAAGCCAAGAAACGCCTGGAAGCCGGCGGCGGAAAGATTGTCGGCCTGGTAATGAACATGTGAACCGGTCCCATTGCGAAGTTCCTTTGCACACTTGTTTGAGTATTGCTCTGGTTGCTGGGGGGTATGATTGTCGGCTACAATCGCCAGATCGATCCGCATCCAACTAATTTGCCATTGGCGGCATAGTTTGCGTAATATGCGAGTAACTCGCAGGCCGATGGCGTATCACAGGAGTACCGGTTGTCTATCGTTCAGAGATTGTTCCATGCGGGAACGCTCGGCGGCTCATTGCTGCTTTATGTTCCCATGACGGCCCTTCAGAGGGGCATGGGACTGCTGCGCATTGCGATTCTCACGTGGCTGATGGCAAGGGAGCAGTATGCCTTGCTCGGCTTGGGCATAATGCTCATAAACATTGCCGGTCCGATCATGACTCTGGGGGCAAACAGCAGTCTTGAACGCTATGTGAACGTATACGAAGCCGCCGGCAGGCTTGGCGAGCTGTATCGCAAAATGTGTATCTGGCTTACTGCAATCGGCCTGTTTGCATTTGCAGGTGCCATGTGTGCATCGGGGTTGATTACCAAGTGGGTGCTCATGGCAGGTGAGCCGGTCGCGGGTGTGGACTGGAATCATCATCTCATGATATGCTGGCTGGCGCTTGCCAACGGACTGCTGCTGGCATTCTACACTAATATAATAGCATTCCTGCGAGGACTCCGGGCTTACAGGATGGTCTCGGTCCTGGAGATCATGTTTGGGCTGTCATTCACGATTCTTGCTGTCGTATTGCTGCTGGTGCGGTCTTCGGCGCTGATTGTGCTGGTGGCGCACGCGGTGTCGCTGGCAGGCACGCTGGCGTTCGGTATGTGCATGCTGCATTTGTATTTTCGAGGGGTCACCATGCCACCGGCCGGGGCGGTAAGCGTCGATCCGGAAGGTCCAGAGGGTGCGAAATCTGCAATGTTGCGGCGTATGGCGGCATTTGGTTTCGTATCGCTTATTGGTACAGTGCTGTGGATCGTGAACCAGCACATCAGTTTCTTCATGGCTACCTGGTATCTGAGCAAGGATCAGGCAGGCGTTTTCTACCCGTTCCTTCGGTTGGGTCAGCCGGTGTTGCTGCTGGCCCAGGCCGCGTGGACGGTGGTATTCGTGCATGTTGCCAAACGCTGGGAGAGCGGCCATCGTATAGTCGCCAACGGTGTCATGGAGACATCCTACAAGGGGTTGGTGATAGCTCTGGTAACGCTTGGCGTGATGATTCATGCGACCTCGCAGTGGTGGGTGCTGGTGCTCAAGCCGGAATACAGGGAAGGGCGCCTGCTTGTGGGCCCGCTCATGATGAGTTTTCAGGTGGTTGCCAACATGGCCATCCTCGCGATGACCGCAAAATTGCACGAGAGACCCTCGCTGATAGTGCTGGCGGGCCTGGCTGGCGGGCTGGCGAATTGGTGTCTTGCGGCGTGGTGGGTAGGCCCGGGCGGTCTGTATGGCGTTGCCTGTGCCGCAGGCGTGGGACAGTTCATCGGCGTTGGTATCGTATCAGTAATCTATCTGCGTGTGGTTCGCCCTGCGGTTAGCTGGACGACTATCGCAGTGCAGATGACGCCGCTGGTGTTGCTGCTGCCCGGTTATGCGGCAGTCGGTCTGTGGGCTGTTTTGTGCGTGTTGTTCTGGCAGACGGGGCTGGTGTTCCAAGGGCATGAAAAACGCCTCCTGGTTGCAGGTGCTCAGACCATGCTCAAACGCGCGCGGAGGAAACGCACGTGAGCAGGATGGTTCTGTTTTCAAGATCGCGAAGGATCCTCGACTCACACGTGTGGGTAAGATAATTCGCCGCACGAGCATCGACGAGCTTCCGCAGTTGGTGAATGTTCTTATGGGGCAGATGACGCTGGTTGGGCCCAGGCCTCTGTGGTATCCCGAGGCCCAGAATACACAAGGCAGGGCATTGCTTCGCACAAAGGTAAAGCCTGGTCTGACATGCCTTTGGCAGATATCAGGTCGCAGCCAGCTTTCCTATGACAGGTGGGTCGAGCTTGATCTGTATTACATTCAAACTCGTAACTTCTTGCTGGATACAATGATACGGATCCAGACCATTGCGGCGGAGCTAACGGGAAGGGGCGCTTACTAGTATTTTCTAACGGCGACAAGTTAAATTCGCTGTTACAAATAACTAGCGCTAAATGGTTAGCTAACATGTGATTAAGGCTGCAAGTGTCCTGCGGGACTTTGTGGCCTTTTCGATGCGCCGATCGGACCGTCGCGGAGTGCCGGAGAAATGGGGGAACTATCTGTCTCGCTTATTTCATAGGCTCGAAATCTGTGCCGATAAGATTCCTTGGAGGCAAGCCATGTTAATCTTGAGAAAGATCCGACAACGATTGGCTGACGCAGAAGCCTACAAGAGATGTCTCAGTGAGTATCGTCGCAGAGAGTATGCGGCGTGTTTGCGAATTCTCGACGGGCTCGGCGACAGGCATAAACGCTTGATGACAACCGTACGCAGGAAGTATGGGCTGGCTCAACGTGCACTCGGCTTTGAGGCAATGGACGCCGGTGCGATTAAGCGGGCGAGAATACACCTGCGTGTTGCAGCCGAAATGTTGCCCGATGATGCGAAAGTGGGTCGCAAGTATGCAGTTGTGCTTGCACAGATGGGCATGCATTCCGCGAGTGGGGACGCATACTTGCGAACTTGCAGGCGAAATGGCGGCAGTGCTTCCGATTGGATCAAGTGTTCACAGGCGATGTTCATGGGCGGAAGGCGTGAGCATGCGGTAATGACGCTGATTCAGGCAATGCGAGAAGTCGGTAATAACGCGGAGATGTTCATTCAGATGGGTCTGTTTAGAGCCCGGGAAGACCGTTATGAGGATGCACGTCGCGAATTCGAAAATGCAGTTGCATGCGACGAGACAAACGTTCGTGCACGCAGATATCTGGCGATGGCGGCCGGAGCGATGGGCGATATAGCCGCTGCGCTGGGAAACCTGCAGGCCGCATTTACTCTCAATCCGAAGGACACTGTGCTGGCCAGGCAATTGGCGATTGCGATGCGGGCCGCACAGGAAAGTGGATTGGAGATAGAAGTCGAGCTTTCGGATTCACCGGTGAATCGGACTCTGCGCGGATGCGATCTGGCTGAATACATGCTTCGTGAGCCCGAGTTCATCGAAGCGTTGCTTTCGCAGCGTTGTGGTGAGGTGGATGTGGAACTGTTGCGGACGGTCGCATCTGAGCTGGATCGCGTGGTGCGTGAGCATCCTGATTATGCCGACATGCTGTATCACAGCAGCCGGGTTTACCAGCGTCTGGGCGATATGGACGTGGCGCTTGCCCGTGCAAGCCAGGCGGTAGCGACGAACGGTAATTATGTAAAGGGCCTGATGCAGTTGGCGGATATCTGCTCGGATATGGGCGATACGGCTTCGGCGATCAGGTATTTGGAGCGGGCAATAGCGTGTGGTGCGGACTGGCCAGACGTTCATTGCAAGACGGGAGAACTCCTGAGGAACGGTGGTAAGCGTCGAAAGGCCAATATTCATCTCAGGAGAGCGTTGGAACTTAAGCCGAATTACGAGCGTGCTCGCATGGCGTTGGACGTATCGGCAGCTTAGAAGGAGAGATCGCGTGAGCCATCTTTTGGAATTACTGGGCAGAGGCCTGGAAAGCGATATTGGTGATATTCTTGACAGCCATTACTGGGTGCCCCAGGCAAACTCTCTCGAGAGCATTCAGGCCAGGTGCGATAAGAATCCTGATTGGCCAGACTTGCAGTTCAAGGTCGGACTTGCCAACTTGCGGGCAGTTCGCATTGAAGATGCAATCGAGCACCTGTTATGTGCCTGCGAACTGAAGAGCGACTACGCCGTTGCAAGACTGGCGCTGGCGTCCGCATATGGCGACATGGGACAAATCGACAAGGCATTGGAGCAGTTGGAGTTTGCCAACCAACAACGCCCGGGAGAAGTTTCGGTGCTGTTTGCGATGGGATTCTGCCATGAGAGGCTTGGCGACAGCCGGTTGGCAATTCGCTTCTACCAGGATGCCATCGAGTGTGATGACACGTTCAGCGCTGCCAGAGAACGACTCGCCGCCGTGTGCCTCGTCACAAACGACATTGACGGTGCCATCGAGCAATATACAGAGCTGCGAGACCTCCAACCGCAGATTACGCACACACGCATCGCACTTGCGCATATGTATTATCGGGCAGGTATGTATGACCAGGCCGTGGGAGAATATGAAACCGCCATCGCGCTCGAACCGGAAAACTGGTCGCTCGTTGATGACCAGGTTGAAGCTCTTGTTGCTTCCGGGCAGGTTCGCCAGGCCATCGAACGCCTGGAGTGGCTGATCGATCGACAGGGCGATTTCCCTGATCTGCACGTGAGACTTGCCGATTTGTATAACCAGGTTGGCGATTCGGACGCAGCAGTTATGCACTACCATGAGGCGATCGCGCTGCAACCGAACTATCTGGAGGCATTCGTTAAGCTCGGAACGTTCCACCTGATTGCCGGACGATGGGAACAGGCGGCCGACGCCTTCCACGAAGCGGCGCAACTCAATGAAAACGTTCTGCTGACCTACGTGGGACTCGGAGTTTCCCAGATGGCTGCCGGCAAGAAGGCCGACGCCATGAACAGCTTTGAGTTGGCATTGTCGGTTGAGCCAAACAGCTCGCTGCTACTGACGGAGATGTCGCGGCTGCAACTTAAGTCGGCAATGGCGGATGAGTATCTCAGAGGCTTTGATGAAGATGAAGACGTTGCCAGCGCAAATGTGTCGCTCGATAACGAAATGCTCCTCAAGAAGCAGTTGCAGATGCATGCCGATGAGGTCTCGCGAAACGGGCATCAGGCGGATGTGCGATATCGCTATGGCGTGCTGCTCCGCGCCGAAGATAGGCAGAAAGAAGCACTTGAGCAGTTCCAGCAGGCCGTCAATATCAATCCTACCTATGTTCAAGCCTTGATCAAGCTGGGAATCTGCCAGCAGGACCTTGGGATGGGCACCGAAGCTATTGAAACGTTCACGCGGGTGTTGGATGTTCAGCCTGAGTATATTGATTTGCACTACAGACTAGGATTGTTGCATACGGATCGACGCGAGTTCGAAGTCGCAGTCAAAGAGATGGAACAAGCCGCAAAGGAAACACCAAATTGCGAACCCGTTCGAGCGGGGCTGGCGCTTTGCCTGCAGAATATGGGCTTGATGGACAAAGCCGCCGCCACGTGGCGAAGCCTGTGGAAAATCCACTCCGCAGCCGGCACAGAGCAGTAAACAAACAGCAATATGTCCAACAGGAAACGGGCCGTCCGGATTCTTCCAGACGACCCGTTTTCTTATTCTCAGTCAATCCGTGATGTGTCACGCGCGGCTTGTTTGCCTACTTGAGCAGTTCGGTCAGGCGGTCGAGGCCCTTGTCGATCTGTTCCATGCTGGTGGCAAAGCTCAGGCGAATGCACTTGTCTTCACCAAAGGCCGCACCCGGGACAACGGCTATTTTGGCTTCTTCCAGGGCGACTTTCGCCAGCGTCATCGAACCGTCGATCTTCGTTCCGCAGATCTCGCGGCCATAGTGGGCGCTCACATCGGGGAAGCAGTAGAACGCACCTTCCGGCTGAATGCAGGTGATCCCGTCAATGGCGTTAAGGCGTTTTGCCATGTGGATGCCGCGTTTTTCGAATTCCTGCCGCATCCCTTCGACAATTGCGTCGGCCTGCGGATCGACGTATGCCGCCAACGCCGCTGCTTGTGCGAAGCTGACGGGATTGGTGGTCTGGTGGCTCATGAGGCGTTTTATGGCACCGATTACGTCTTTGGGGCCGGCGGCCCATCCGAGTCGCCATCCGGTCATCGAGTATGTCTTGCTCAGGCCGTTTACGGTGATGGTGCGATCCATGAGACGCTCGTCAAGTGAAGCGAACGAGACGAACTCGGTGTCGCCATAGATGAGCTTCTCGTAGATTTCGTCGCTGAGGACGATCATGTCGGTCTTCAGGACTGCATCGGCGATGTCCTGGAGTTCCTCGCGTGAGTAGCTGACGCCAGTGGGGTTGTTCGGCGAGTTCAGGATCAGCATTTTCGTGTCGGCATCTGCGGCGTCGAGGATCTGCTTTCCGGTGATTTTGAACTGGGTGTCGCTGCCTGCAGGCAGGATCACGGGGATGCCGCCGGCGAGCTTGACCATTTCGGGATAGCTGACCCAGTAGGGGGCGGGTATGAGCACCTTGTCGCCGGGATCGAGGACGACCTGGCAGATAGCTTCACAAGCGTGTTTTGCGCCAATGGTTACGACAACCTGATCGGCGGTGTAATTCAGGCCGTTTTCCTTCAGGCACTTTGCGGCTATAGCTTCTCGCAGGGCGGCAGCCTTTCTGGGGTTGTATTTCGTGTCGCCGCTGGCTAGTGCCTCAATTGCAGCATCTTTGAGGAATTGCGGCGTGTCGAAATCAGGTTCGCCTGCGCCATAGCTCACAATGTCGATGCCTTCGGCCTGGAGTTCTTTGGCACGTGAGGTTATGGCGATGGTGGCGCTTACACCGATTGCTGATATTCTTTTGGAGAGCTTCATCTGGCGTATCCTTGTGGTTTGCTGCCGACGATAATTTTATCTCAACAAGTAAATACGATAAGGATTACAGCGGTGATGTCAAGGCTACCTGGGCGCAAAGCAGCGCGGCGGCCGGAGGTGGCCGCCGCGCTGGCGAGTTTTGCGTGGATATTGACCTATTTCAGCGTCTTTGCCGGATCGTATCCTGACAGGGCCAGGAAGCGTTTAATGTTGATAACTTCGATGCGAAGCTTCTGTGCCTTCTCGAGGACATCATTGTATTCCTTGAGCTTCTTGAGCTGGCGTGCATATGCCATACGCACATGCTCTTCGTCGTCTTCGCCGGGGGCATCTGGCATGAGGGGTTTTTCGCCGAGCAGGACAAAGTCGGTCTTGTAGGAAACTTCCTCGGTAACCTTGCCGCCGGAACGTTCGATTATGTTCACAATCTGACGCTTGGCAGAATTGTTGCGGGCATACCCGGTTCCGAACAGGTCGAATCGACCGTTTACGACGAATACTCTTGTGTGTGTCCTGTCATAGGCAATATTCATGAACAGGTCGCCGATGGCTACGGGTTTCTGCCCGTGGGCCTGCTCGATCCGGCATTGGCTATTTTTGGGCAGTACCCTTGTTACGGTGATGGATGCTTTGTGTCCGGTACCGTCTGCGGGGATACCGGCGGGGCTGTATATGCGGAACGTCATGCCGCGTACGATATTGTCTTCCTTGCCCAACGGAATGAAGCAGACGGGAATATCGGTCATGATATCGACGATCTGGCCTGCGGATTTTGGCCCCAGCGCGAGTCCACTACCGGTGCCTTCAGGCTTGGACAGCAGCTTGATCTGGGCGTCCTTCAGCTTGATTTGGATACTCAACGCGTTGATCCTGCGTTTCAGACCCTCGATCTCTTTGCGTTTTTTGCGATCTATCTTCAATCCCTGGTCACTGGCAGTTTTCAGTTCTTTGATTCTCAGGGCCTGTGCGGCACTCAGACTGGTGGCGAGTGTGGATTTTTCCTTGGACAGCGTCGCGATTTCCGCATCAAAAGCATTGCGGGCTTTGGATATTTCGCTGCTTTTGTCGCCGACGTTTTTGGTCAGAGATTTTATCTGCTCATTGAGCGTTGCGATTTGGGTCTTGGCTTCGGTCAGTGCCGTGTAAGCGCCAAGGACATCACCAAGCAGCCATCCGCGTTTATCCTTGATACCATACATATCCACCATGTTCTTATGGAGCGTATCGTATGCCTTCATTGCATCTTCGACGGAGATTACATCGCCGCTGATGAGTGTGCCCAGCTTGATGCTCTCGTTATTAAGGGCGGCTACTACGCTCTTTCCGCCAGAGCGTCCAGCAGCCTTCATCAGGCTCTTGACGACGGGCAGATTCATATCGCTGGGGCTGGCCAGGGTGCTCAGGGTCTTGTTCCTGGTCGCCAACTTGTCTTCAGCTTCAGTGGCTTGGTTGAGAAACAGCACCGCCAAAGCTGCCGACACCACGAACAGGAATATGAAGATAACGAGAACGAAGAGCAGAGGATTCTCTTGTTTTTGAACCACACGTGCCATACGCCAACTCCTATATGTTGCTCTTAAACCGCCGTTTATATCCCAAGGGGTATGACCAAACGTGTCGTGTTGCGATGTCCACATCGCAGGTGGGATATCTACAAATCAGTGCCAACAGTATCATTTATCTGTCGCACAAACGCCAACAGTTTTTTGCCTAAAGCCCCAACTTATCATTAAGTAGTTTCTGGACTTCCGCAGGAGGAGCCGCCCCCTTGGATTTCTGCATAACCTGGCCCATCAGGAAGCCCATGGACTTCTTGCTCCTTTTCCCATCAGACTTTGCATCTTCCACCGCTTTTGTATTGGCGGAGATAACTTCGTCCACCCACGCTTCAATTGCCCTGGTGTCCCGGATTGCCATCAGGCCGAGAGATTCGGCTATCTGACGCGGATCGCCGCCTTCGCTTGCCAGTACATCGAATATCTTCTCTGCTGCGGTCGCGTTCACATCGCCCGCAGTCAGCATTTTGGCCAGATCAGCGAGCTGCCCGGCCGATACTCCGATCCCGCCGATGGTGCATTCACGTTCATTGGCGATTGAAGCACCTTTGCCTATCAGTAGATTAACACAGCGTTTAGGTTCTCCGCCAGCGTTGATTGCCGCGTCCAGCAGGTCTCCGGTCGCCAAGTCCATCGTCAGGATATCGGCATGTTCCAGAGATAGGCCCCAGGCATCCATATAACGGGTGCGACGTGCTATGGGCAATTCCGGGATCGTCTCGCGGATCGACTCACGCCAAGGCTCATCCACAATAACCGGCACCAGGTCCGGATCGGGGAAGTAGCGGTAATCGTGGGCTTCTTCCTTGTTCCGCTGGAACAGTGTCCTGCCGGTGGCATCGTCATATCCGCGATTTTGCTTGGGGAAATTCGCTATCGTGTAGTCGTTATTGTTCTGCCATTCGTCATATTGGCGGTCAATTTCGAACGTGATCGAGTTTTCCAACGCCCGGAAACTGTTGAGATTTTTTATCTCGACGATTGGAGTTTTATATATTTTGCCGTCTCGCGTGATATGCAGGTTAATATTTGGTTCGAAACGCATGTGTCCCATTTGCATGTTCGCTTCGCTTGCCCCAAGCCACCTCACCAGCCTCTGCATGGTGCGCCCATATGCCCCGGCCTCCACTGCAGACTGCATGTCGGGCTCGGAGACGATCTCCAGTAGCGGAACGCCCGTGCGGTTGATGTCGACGCAGGTGTGTGCGGGGTTATCGTGAATATTCTTGCCCGCGTCCTCTTCCAGGTGGGCTCGCAGGATGCGGATATCCTTGGTCGTGCCATCCGGCAGGGGTACTGAAAGGATACCGCGGGCACTGAGGGGCAGATCGTACTGGCTGATCTGGTAGTTCTTGGGCAGGTCGGGGTAGTAGTAGCTCTTGCGGTCCCACTTGGAAAAGTCGGGCACGTTGCACCCCAACGCCATCGCCACCTTCATCGACAGATCGACAGCCTTCTTGTTCATTACCGGAAGGGCGCCGGGCATTCCCAGGCATACCGGGCAAACGTTGGAGTTCGGAGCGTCGCCAAAGTTGTTTCTGCATCGGCAGAACATCTTGGTCTCGGTGTCC
>CBDUQP010000003.1:0-63885 GCA_965369385.1 uncultured Phycisphaerales bacterium | reverse complement strand
CGCCGTAGTCCCCTTCGTGGCCGCCGTCTTTACTGCCACCCTACCACCGGCTGCATACCCCAGCGCCCCCGACGGCAACCGGGTGCTGCCTGCGGGGAATATCTTCGTTACCTTTCCGCCAAACGCGGGATCTGGTCTGCCCTTCACGCGAATCTCAATTGGTACAACCCAATTGCTATCCCGCAGGCTCCTCAACGCGATGACCGCCTCCTGCTTGGCGACGACCCGGATCATGATTTTGTCGAGCGATACAAGCTTACCGATCTCGTCGCCCTTCTTGGCGTAATGCCCCGGTAACCTGTTGGCCTTGGGGCAATCCCATGTTCCCTTGAACCCGGCGAATATCGTCAGACCCTCCAGATCGGATCGGACGCGGACCTCGCTTTTTCTCAAGTCCTCCAGCCGCCGGGCAAGAACCTGCGCGCCGGCAGCCTGCGCCTTCCCTACCGCCATCCGCCATTGAACCTCTACCTGCTTAATCTGTGCCACAAGTGATGTGTGTTCCGCAGCCAACCTGCTGTTGAGCTTCTCCCACATGGCCTGCTTACTTGCATACTTCGCAGGATCGTTCAGGATCGGCGGTCCATCCGGAAACACCTTCGTGCCCGAAGGCAGGTAGTTGCCCACATAGCCATCGGTATTCGCATAGATAATGGCAAAGTCTACAGGCTCGACAACACCTTCTGCGCGGAACCTGTCAGGAAACTTCACAAAACCAACAAGCACCACAATAGCGACTACCAACCCCACGACCGTAGCCACCGCGCGGCCTCGGGTTCGGGCCAACTCGTTGTTTGTGGCAAGATAGCGAATGAGCTTTCCGATCGGCATGCACAACCAGATCGCACCGGAGATAAAGCCCATTCCCACCGCGAGCACCTTCAACTGTTCCGGTAGCCTGTTACTCAGGAACAGCAGGATCATCACCAGAATGAATACGCGGTAGATCGAAGATGCAATACCGTAAATAACAAACCAGAACCGCTCGCCGTTGGTGTGGGCCGGGTTTTGCAGATTCCTCACAGACCAAACGTACTTCTTGACGAGAAACTGGAGGTATTGCTTCGCACGCTGAGACAGGTTCGGAATCTCAAGGATGTCGGCAAGAATGAAGTAACCATCATATCGTAACAGTGGGTTGGCGTTGAACAACAACGTCATCACACTGGCAATGAACATGAAGTTATAGGCAATAACCCGCACCGTACCGTCGCCCACGGAACCCCACACGATTGCTGCTATCGCCGCGACCGCCAGTTCGCTGAACATACCGCCCGCACCGACGATTACCCTATGCCACTTGCTGCGGAACGCCGTTGCGCTTGTGGCATCAACATATGGCAAGGGCATGAACACCAGGAACATGATGCCCATTACGTGAACTTCTCCCCCGCCACCATACTGACCGAACTTCTTACACGCAAAAGCGTGCCCGAATTCGTGAACCGCCTTAATCGCAATGAAACTCAAGCCCAGCATCCACAAGTGATCAGGATTGAGGATGTTCATGCTCTGGGCGCCCAACTCCTGCCAGTTGATCAGGGCAAAATAGCCACCCACACACAACAATGCCAACCAGCAGATCAAGCCGACCTTAGAGAACAGCAGCCCAAACACCTTCACCCAAGCATCCAACAAGTGATCAGGATCGAAAATCGGCACGCGAATGAACAGCAGGTTGGTCAGGTAGCCTTTTACCTCCCGGCTGACTCTCTTTTTATAGCGGCTGAACAGACCCTGCGTATCGGGGCTTATTTCCGCAGTCAACAGATTTGACGAATACAACTGCCCCAGCAGACGGATTACCTCGCCTTGTGTCGGGGCGTCATCGCCAAGATCCTCGTTGCAGATATCCCATACTTCCGCCACCTTGCGTCTGCCGTCAAGCAGGGCAATGAAGTGGTACGCCGGTCCGGACAACCGGTGAAACTGGTTGCTTCCCGGATCCTGTAACACGTGCCACATCCGCCCGCGAAAGTGCTGACGAAACACCTGCACTGCAGAGCGAAGCCGCGGAGACATGTCGGCCACTCGGTACCACGATTCACTGAATGTCGGACGCTCTATCGCCAATTTGATTCTCTAATTATGATTGGACAGTAAGAAACACTCAAAACGGGCTGACGCCAGCCCACATCCTCAAGGATGACAATACGCCTCGGGCCCCGCAATCACTACATCCACAGTTTCATCCGCAACCAGTTAACCAGCTTGCGGCTCCAAATGTAGGCATACAGGCGTTTGCCGACATGAATCTTTGCGATGCCGCTCATGTTGAGTTTGAGTCGTGTGTCGGCATCCTTGAACCTCAGGCGTACCCTGAAGACATTGCGATTCTCGGCGACCTCGGCGACCGGATCGATTCGTTCCACAACAAACGCCATGTGTTCGCCAGGGCTGGCGTGCGTTGCCAGCTCACCTTTCTGACCGAGCTCGATATCCGCAATCTGATCTTCATCTATGAGCACCTCCGCATGAACGGTGTCCATCCTTGCCACGCTCATGATGGCTTCACCCATGCCAAATCGCCTGCCGAGGTGAGGCTCCAGGTTACCGCTTGCGACCGTTCCGTCAATTACCGACTTGACGGATGCTCGCGATATCTGACTTTCCAGCAGACGTATTGACGCCATTATCTTTTCGGCTTCCAATTCCTTGGTTACCGCTTCGGCGATCTCGTTCTTGCCCCTGGCATACTTGGCTTCTTTCAGGGCGCTGCTGTGTGCCGTCTTTGCCTCGAAGAGCCGACCATTCATTTCCTCTGTATCGAACACGAACAGCACTGTCTTCCCCGCGACTACCGGATCACCAACTTTAACATTCACCGACTCCAGAATACCCTCGAACGGAGCGGTAATCTGCTGTTCCTTGTCGGCGTTGATCGTCATCTCACCTTCGGCGCTGTACGTACCCTTGAAGAAGACGAGGAAAACAATGATCAGGAACACGACAATGGCAGTAAGCTTTGCCCATGTGTGCTTGGGCCCCATGAACGTAGAAAGCCCATTCTTTACACTGCTGGCAGCCCTGGCACCGAACCAGCGATCTGTATCGTGCAGGTCCAGCAATCTCGCAGTGCATAGTTCGCAGGAAAGTCGCATCGCTTCGATCTGCCCAAGCTCCAGCGGCTGATCTTGCGGACGCTCTGCCAGCACAACGCCAACCGGCTTGCCGTCACGTCGCAGGGGGATGCTAACGACCGCAGAAGGCCCGTGTTTGCGAGCCAATTCCGTATTTGCACGAGACACATAAGTAGCCTCGGGACTTGCCGGAGAGACAATCTCTATATCCTGGTCGAGGCACTCCTCCATGGCAGCTTCGATGTCCTGAACCAGTTTCATCTTGCGGCTGAATTTTTCGGTATTGCTCATGGCCTTGAGCTTCACATACCGGCCTTCCATCACGCCGAAGCTCACTCGCTCGCACTGCCATCTCGCTGCCATCTCGCTGCAGATGGACATGGCTGCCCCTGTGAATCGGGAGTGTGCATTAACGGCAGACAGCGTATCCATGGATACCCGCATCCTGGCAAGATCAAGCTGGCGATGCTCCAGCACAAGTCGCAGCTCGTGCAGATACATCAGCGAAATCGTAAGCTCCAGGCGTTCTACCTGTCTTTCGAGAACTGCCTGCCCGGTGGCTCCGAGAAGAAACACAGCCACGCCCATGCTGCCACGCCCACCACTGAGTGGTACCATGACAACATGCTCACGAGGCCCTTGTCCGTACAAATCCTCGGTTCCGTGCATATCCCTGACGAGTATCGCACCCTGTTTAAGGGCTTCACCAGCCAGTTCCGCACCCTGGGCTAGCCAGACCGGCGCGGTAGAATTTTCGGGAAATGGCGGGTAAACTGCCACCGCTTCTACCGTGCCGTCAGGTGGAATCCTAAGGATCGCGCCGCCCTTGCCATTGACAGCCTGCACCTGCAATTGCACGAGGCCAGACAGGAACTCTTCCGGAGCACCATCGAAATCCCGCATGGCGTCGAACAGTGCATTCATGCTGGGCACTTGATCGCCCTGTACTTTGGAAACAGAGTCGCTCTCTTGCGACATATGAAGTATCTCCAGGTATCTGGTTCTTTGTACCAGTCGTATTGACCGGTGGTAAACTGCCGACCGTCCAGAGTTATCTCGGGCGACGGCAAGGACTTACGAAAAACGCCGGCCAATCAGTTCGCCCGGCAAAACACTCGTTATTGATCGTCTCAGACAATCCGAGAGGATTATCCGATACGATTACTTCTTAATCACAGTTTTCATGTCTGCCGACTTGGAGGGCTTGATCACGACAGGCAAAGCCTTCCCGGACGACTCGCTCCTGGGCATTGTTGTCGCCGTCGGTGCTGGGACCTTGACCTTTGGTGCCGGCTTGGGCGATATCTTGGACGATTTCGAGGGAACAAGTACAACAGTCGCATCTTCACCGGAGGGCCGGCCCATGGGGTTGGGCAACTCCACTCGCACGCGACGAGTACCACTGGCGTAATCTCCAACGCCCGCAACGAAGAACACCTTGCCTTCCACAGGCTTGTCGGCACCGCAAAAAGTAACCCGTGCCTTGCTGCCTTCGGTCAGGCCGAGCTCGAGAAAGTCTTCCATGGGCACGTCCACGTCCAACCACAGCGGATCGAGCTTCACTATCCTGACTACCTCATCAAGCCGGTCCACCGACTCACCCACCTTGCGTATTACCTGCTCCACGCGGAAACCGGAGCCCTTGCTCCCATATTTGCTCGTGGGACACTTGATCTTCATAAGATCCAACTGAACCTTGGCTTCCTTGAGCGTTCTGGCGTTCTGGCCATCCTCGAATCTGGCAACAGCCAAGGCAATCTCGGATAGTACCACCGTCAGCCTGGCATGCTCCACTTCCATTGCTGACACCCCATTCGGGTGTTTCACACGCTTCTTGAGGTCCAGCTTTGCCTGATCGAGCTTGGCCTTGCCTTCCTGGATCGGAAGATCCTGGTTCGCCTTGGCCGCCAAACGGTCAACGGCCGCCTTTTCCGCCGAATCGTCAAGCTGGACAAGCAACTGGCCCGGCATGACGATATCGCCATCTTTCACCGCGATCTTGGCAATCTTCCCCAAGCGAACGAACGAAAGGACTATATCGACACAAGGCTTTGTGTAAGTCTTGATGGGACTGGCACCGTATGAACTGACCGTCATAAACCCCACGCAGCAAATTGCGGCACATATCCCCAAACGCGAAATCTTCATCATACTGAGCTCCTGTTGGTCACAAGCTTGCCCTGGTAGCCTGTCGGATCGCCAGACCATCTAAAAACACTCCGGCGGCATCCGACAATGGAATGCTAACTACTTCAACACCCACTGATTCGACAAGACTGCAGATATGATCAGATACCCTAAATACTTTGCAAATGCAAGACTTTTGGCGCAAAGCAAAAGGCCGGCAGTATGCCGACCCTTTGTTCAGATGCATACAATTACCCCAAAATACTGTAGCTTTGGGGACTGTTCTTCTTACAAGATGTTAATGAATCCGCTCAGTTCGTCTGCCATGTCATCTATCGTGCGTGCAGAAAAGCTACGACCGGCAACTGTGTCGAGATAATTCAGCCGGCCAATTCCGCCTCCAGACAGACCCGAACGAACAAACATACCGCTGTCAGCGGAATCGACGTTCGTCAGTCTCACCTTTCCGAGCTTCCACGCTGAAACGGTGCTATTGGTAAATGCCGGATTGTCCGTGCCGTCTCCGGTAATCGTAAGAGACCCTATGCGGGAAGCATTAGACAGGAAATCGGCTTGCTGCTCTGCATGTTGTCCATTGATAGAGCCCACACCAGCAAGGATGTCCACGTTACTCATTTTCTGTGCGGTGATGCTCTGGATATTGCCTGAAACGCGGATTGTGCTATTAAGTTCCACGCCTCCGCCGATCGTGCCCTTCACCGATATTCTGCCCACATTGCCGGATATATCCCATATATTACTCGTCAGATCACCGGCGATCTTCGCCGATCCAAGCGTCTTGGCTCTTCCAGTGACCCCTGTGCCACTAAGCGTGAGATCGGAACTGAAGTTCCCGGTGGTGAGTCCGCCCCTGCCGGCAGAAGTGCGAAGGCTGCGAACCGAGTTCGCTGTGATCGCCCCGCCATTCCACGCCCCTACACGGACAGTTCCAACGCCGCCAGCCACGGCCGTTATGCTCCCATCAAAAACCGTACCTGCGACTATCATGGAACCGAAGGCACGGCCGCGACGGCTGGCACCGCTGAGAGTGATTTCACCGCCGAAATCGCCTGCGACGCCAGTCCTGCGATTGCCCAATACCCTCATCGTCCTTATCGAATTGGCATCAATCACATCTGCCTGGCCATCAGTATCTAGCCAGTTGGTCACATAGAGTGCCCGAATATCGGCACCATTTGTGTCAATACTCGTATCTTCGACCTCGCCAAGACGAATCATGACCTGGCTGCCAGCGCCCCCACCGGCAGTGTTTATGTCTATCGAGTGTGTCCCGCCAGCTCCATCGGTGACGTTGCCCATCATCAGGAGTGACAGTGATCCGGCGATAGAGACATCACCGCCCAAATTCGCATAGCGCCCGATAATGCCTCGCAACGAACCATCAGCAACAATGTCACCCACGGTTGTAACTGCCCTGCGCTGGGTAGCGATCTGTAGAGTGGACCGATTGGTTGTTCCGTGAAGTTCTATCCGGCTGAAATCGGTGCCGCCTGTCACTTCGCCATAGCCATTGCCACGCAAAGAGAATCTGACGAGATTGCCAGAAGCATCCTTCACCGTCAACCGCACATTGCGCATACCATCAAAGTTCCCGAACCGCCAGACAACATCCATTGTCTCGGCGCTGACGGCCACGTTATTGTCCTCGTTGGATTCTTCCAGCGCATCGTCGGCATCAACCTTAGCGATAAGGTGATAGCTGTCCGGCAACAGATCGCCGGGAACCACGAGCCTGGCCCTGTACATTCTGACCGCACCTGCAGAAAGCGATACCCGCTGGTTGGTATATGATGTCAGAAGAATGTCGGTATCAACATCCAATGTGGTATCGGCTGATGCATAGAAGTTAATGGTGACGCGAGTCTTAGTAGCTACCTGGCCAACATTGGCTATCGTAACATAGGCAACCCCACGCTGCCCGGGAACGACCGTTTGCGTAATCGTGTCATAAACGATGTCACAGGTCAAATCGGCATACTGCGGCGTGGGTTCGGGCACTTCGCCCTGCACAATCAACGTACTCGTGCCGGACCCTACAAACGGGCTGCTTGCCTGATTGTAAGATAGCAAGAGGCGGCTTGCGCCCTGGGCGCCCGCATCCTTGATCCCTATCGTAGCCGACCTCGCTTCTGTGTGCGTGATGTCGTCGACTTGAAGATCCAGATAGTTGAACCTTATCGAATTATCGGATTCGTACATCACTGCCTGGAACGTTATGTCCTGACCGTTTGCTGAGCCATAATGACGCAAATCATTCCACTGAACGATCAGACGCTGATCATCGCCACTTCCGCGAATATCCCACAATATCTCCGAATCATCATTCCCACCCACAACCAGATCATCCCAGAACGCAGCCAGCACGGCCTGCGAAGGCGATGCCAACAGATCCGTGTTGCGATAGTCGGTATTTCCCTGCCCGAAAGATAGCAGACCGTTGCTCGACACATACAGGGAGGTAACATCCTGGCCATAGAATTCGAAATTGAAACCAGACAATTGCCCCGAGGTAATTCCGTACGAGACATCGTCAGAAGTCGGCCGCAACGCCGAGTTGCCTACGCCACTGATATCTTCGAACACAAACCCGGTCACACGTGCATAATACCCGCCGCCGTCCGGCGAAGTTGTCGGATCGTCGGTTATATCGTTTGCTGCGAGAGACATTGTTAGCCCGTAGAGGCCGGTAGAACCAGCCTGTCCGCTGTCGTTGGACGTGGCAGCGTAGTCAAGGTTATCATGCCCTGACACGCCAACCGTATAAGTTCCAGCTTCATCTATCTCGAACACGAGACAAGCCGCATCCGAATCCCGGTCTATGCTGAACACCAGCTCGTTACCTGATGCATTGAACACACGCACACCGCCGGTAAGAGTGCTTCCGTCACTTGCGGTATCCAGATCCACGGTCAGCAGCATATCGCTGGCGGCCGTGAATTCGTACATATCCACATCCTTCGTACCATACGCACCATTGCCGATCCATCCGGCGAACTGAACCTGACCGATACCGCCCAAGCCAGTAGCCATGGCAGTTGCCAGCGTATCGTTCTGCTCGGTATCATCAGCGAGATCAAGCACGGTGAAGGTGCGGATCACGTCAGAACCGTCGGCGAGGGTGTTGCCTGCGACGTCGCTGAGCGGATTGATTCCCGTGCCCAGAAGCGTAAGACGATATTCGCCTGCATCCAACTCACCATCCAATTGCAACGAGATCCAGTTTCCAGATGGATTGGATATATCATCGGTCTCAATTGTAATGATATCGTCATCGCCGGTATCAAACACACCATCGGCGCCGCTGCTTCTCAGCAAGAAATTGCTGCCTTCCAAACTGTCGGCATCAAGCTGCTCGCTGAAGTTCACACTGATCATGTCAGCCTGGACTGTAGTCCCTGACGGCGTGACCGACAGTACTGATGGCGGCGTTACATCTTCTCCGCCACCGCCGGCTCCGAGTGCCTGAAGTGCCTTGAAGGCATTAAGCCTTCCGCCGGTAAGCGTTTTCCCGGCAAGAGAGACAATTTCGTCAACGCCGGCAAGGATGGCGGCCTTTATCTCGGCTGCGGTGGCATTGGGGTTATACGCAGCCAGCAACCCAACAACGCCGGTGACATGCGGCGTGGCCATGGAGGTGCCGCTGTATGTGGCGTAGTTATTTCCGGGAGTTGTCGAATATATGTACGAGCCTGGCGCAGCCAGGTCTACCGAAGTAACTCCATAGCATGAGAAGCCCGAAAGCGAATCGGTGCGAGTGGTCGAGGCAACCGATATCACGTTGTCATTTGTGAGGGAACTGGGATAATGCGGGGTCACTTCGTTATTCGTCCCCTCATTTCCCGCCGCCGCTATGAACAAAATGCCCGCGTCATTGGCCTGTTCCACCGCCTGATAGAGCGCGTTTGAATACCCACCTCCGCCCCAACTGTTATTCGCCGCGACTATGTTTATGCCATAGTCTCGCTTCATCATTGTTATGTAGTTGATGGAGTATATGGCGTCAGCAGTAGAACCGGAGCCTCCGCCATCGAGGAACTTCATCGCCATCATCTTGACGTTCCAGTTGACGCCAGTGACTCCCGTGGCATTGCCGCCAACCGCACCTATGGTGCCGGCAACATGCGTACCATGCCCGTGATCGTCAAGCGGGTTGCCATCGTCGTTAGCGAAATCCCATCCATGCACGTCATCTACAAAACCGTTACCGTCATTATCGATTCCATCGCCGGCTATCTCGCCAGGATTTGTCCAAATATTGGCGGACAGATCAATGTGGTTGTAGTCGATACCGGTGTCGATAATCGCGATAACCACATCCGATGATCCAGTGGTAATATCCCACGCCTCGGGAGCATCGATGTCCGCGTCTACCGTACCGCCCAACTGGCCGGTATTATTCAGACCCCATAGCGTAGAGAAACTGGGATCGCTGGGATTGATCGCATCGACCTGAACGTCTCCCATCGAGTGAACGAAGTTGGGTTCAATGTAGACCACCTCGTCTACCGTATCCACCCAGGCCTGAAGCTGATCGAGCGCAGCGATCTCAGACGACAAAACGCCGAAACCACCACCTAAGCTGGTGAGTTCGGCGTCAATAAAACCACTTGCGGAAAGCTGAGATTCTATATCAGAAATTTTGACATCGGTTGCGTTGAAGCGAACAACCCATTCGTTTGCTACTGCCTGCGTGGTGTATCCAGCCCATTCGATATCCACCGTCTGGGGAAGTGAATCCGCTGACATGTACAGGCGCGGCTCGAGGGGCTCCAGAACGGCTGGCCCATGCGCAATATCCTCGTCACCATAGTGACGAGAGAATCCCTCTGTTCTCCCGAACATCTTTCATCCTCCGCTTCAAGTCGACAACACGACCCGAGTGATTCCTCAGAATTCCTCTCCAGAGGCATTCATCGGGTCAATGCGGTAGCTAGTTCGGTAAAGCTACAAGAATTCTACGATTCATTATCAACCAAACGAAATCGCTCCCGAGATATGGGCAATCGCTGTTGACACGAGGGGGAGGCACTACAGATTTGATAATTGTAACACTCTATCTATACGATCTGACACTATTTATAACACTGCCCCCATCCAAGCCCCAACGCTGCCACAATTTTCTTTCTGACGAATCTGATTGCAAAAAAACACGCACGAAAGCTTAAATACCTCCAATTCTGAGAGGCAACATTGATGCCAAACATGTCGAAGTAACCCCGCAAAGGCTTTCTATCCGCAATTACATTCACGCAGTTACCTGATTCCGAGGGGAGATCGTTCTGCGGGAATTCCAGTGAACGATATGTCAGATTCAGCAGCGTGTCCCTGAATGACGGCGGTGGCGGCCAGCCCCAATAGGGAAAAAACCCTAATAACGATGCCTGTTCGAACTGACTGCCACAACGGTGGAGTATTCGAACGCCATGGCGACCAATGAGATGTGACGGGAATTGGGTGAAAGGCAGCTACCCCTGTCAAAAGAACGAGCCCACCCCTTTGTGGGATGGGCTCGCAAATAGACTCAATGTACTGCTGTCAGACTCGGCCTAAACACCGAACTATTTGTAGAGCATGTCAAGGTGATCCATCTGCCCGAAACCGTCAATGGACACTAACGTTTAGAAGGTATTGTTGGCGTTATGGGAAGTTCCTGGTCGCAGTAACGGATCCGCCTTCTTCCTGGTCTACGTCGTCACCATCGAAGATAGTTCCCAGCGGATCTTCATTCGGATCAGATACGCCGTCACGGTTAGGATCTCGCAAGGCCGACCTCAAGCCAGACCTGTCGTAAATTGTAAGCTCATCAGCGCCGGTCCTACCGTGAATCGTTACGGTCACGCCTTTGTCGGCAGCAAACAAACCGGGGGAGAAGAACGTCAATACGCCAACTGTCTTACCGGCGACCACACGAGTCTCGTAACCCAACTGGACGTCATTGCAGTAAACTCCATTCTCATCCATAACCTCAACACTACCTAGAACATCGCTAGGGTCGGTCAAGTCCGATCCACCAGTATTATTCTGGGCCAACACGAATGATGAACTATTAAGCTCTTCGGAGAATACCCATTCAGCCTTGCTGTCGTTCAAGATCACCAGGGCGCCCGCGCCCCCCTGCGGCACACCAAGCGAATTTCGATAGGCGCGACACGCTATCGTGCTACCGCGATGACTCAGTTTGACCAAACCAACGCCATCGGCAGCAGCAATCGCTGACATTGCTCCGGTGTTTGCATGGCTATTCACGACCCTTCCTCGAATATTTATGCGTCCGATGGTGCTGGGCAACAATCCGCCCGCCTCAGCCGAGTCCTGAAGTGCGATATCAGAACTTCCGCGGTTACCAACATAAGCTCGCCGGTCAATGGGGAAGCCCTCGCCGTAACTCAAGCTTGGCAACACGCCTGCAACCAGGACACTGTCTTCGAACTCACGGCTGAAGCTTGCACTTCGCAACGATCCACCAAATATCTCATCATCGGCGGTATTGTATTCATTGTCCGCACCCATCCACGTTCCAAATGTGAACAGCGAATTGGACACATCTCCAGAAGCTTTCAGGCTCTTGGCTCCCAACCCAACGCTAAGGATTCCGGTATCGGCGGCGGCAAGCTTGACAGTGCCTACTCCGCGACGCATTCCGATAACGCCAGCGTGCGTTCCACCCAACTGCAACGATCGGACATATCCATCAAGCAACACGAGTGAATCGGCAATCGTTCCGCCCTTAATGGACAACTTGCCGGTTTTGCCATTCACGGTAATACTTGCTTCGTCCGACGCGAGTTGTCCACCTATAGTAATGCTCTTTGCGGAACCCAATGTCATCTGCCCGCTAAACGCGCCATTGAACATTATGGTGTTCGCCATATCCGTCACAAACACTCTGGCCTCCGCCAGTGCTGCGCCGGAAACTCTTACGTTACCGGCAGTCTGGGCAGAAATTACACCACTAAAGTTGCCGCCGGAAAGGCTCAATGATTTCAGATCCCCACGAGCTATCACCGAACCGCCAACCTGGAAATCACCGCCCTTAATGGAAACACTCTTTATACTTCCGCCTGCGATTAGCGATCCGCCGAAATGTCCGGTCATGGAGAATCTGTTAATGTCGCCAACGGTAACCACCCTGCCGTTAAACGGTCCCGTGACTTTGACGGTCTTGAAGGTGTTACCAGTGGCAACAACTCTACCGCCATACTGGGCTCCACCGCCAAGCGTCAATGTACCTACGCTCTCGACAGTAATACCCGCAAGAGCACTCTGGTTCAAGCCAGCCAAACCAAAGAAATTGTCTGCTGAATTACTGAAGGCATAGAATGTAGTGCCTGCTGCATTTGAGGCAAATGCGGTCAGATCGTCCGGGTCAACCACACCCGCTTCAAACAGAACCGTCGCAGCCGCCGTTGCTTTGTTAATCCGAACAACGCGTCCATTGTTGGCGTCCAATCCCACGAGATCGTCATTGTCGTCGAAATCGAACGATCGTATATCGAGTGCTTCACCCGTATTCACATCAACAATTGTCCCAATCGCAACGCCACCTACGAGATCGCCCTCGGCAATAGCATACCTCCACAGATTGCCATCGGCAGTCAGGACGAATACGTCACCTGTATCATTTGCATCAACGGCCATGTCAACAACAACAGACTCCAGCGGTGTTCCGCTGTCGTCCTGCTCCAGGGCCTTCCACCAAGTGAAATCGCCATTGGTTGTATCCAGAGTACCGAAAGTCTGCTGCAACCCCGGGCTCTTGTAGAACGAACCCGAACCAGCAGTATCAAACGCATATCCGGTTCCGCTATTGCCAATCGTGAATCCATCAATAGCCGCGTCAAGCACTCCGCTCGGTACGATTTCAATCGCACTGCCGTCTGCAGTGCTGATCTCGATCATGCCCGCACTGGCACCATCGTTATTGAAAGCAATCAGTTTGTTACCGTTCGTGATGTCAAACGCCATGCCGACAATGTCGGTGTCAACCCCACCCGGCAATTGTACCGTGTTGGTAGACGTTATGTTACCCGTGGTCACATTGAGAGTCACAAGCTCGTCGCTTGCACCATTGCGACGAATGGCATACACAGTGCCGTTAGGCTTCACCGCCATGGCGGTGAAGTCATTGGTCTCCCCGCCGCCATCGACGAACAGACCGGCACGATAGTCATTGGTCGGACTGGTTACCCTGATCTTGCCTCCGCCATCGGTTTCGGTCGCTATCGCCACCAGCGCCACGCCATCTGCATCGGAGTGTAGAGTTCCGCTACCATCACGATCCGAAACCAAGGCATACAACTTCTGAGTGCTATTGCTGTATGCCATCGCCAGGACTTCTTGGTTGTAGGTATTGTTGAAGATATCTCGAAGCTGCCCGATTCGGGTAGTAACACCGGTGGTGGTGTCATAGTTGACGAGATAGTCCCTGTTATCCGATGTCTCGATACCGACAATCGTGTCGCTACCAATATCGGTTAGACATCGCAAGCCATCCGCTGAATCGCTAATCGCATCGCTCACAACAACCGTCGGACTTACAGGTGTGGTATTCACCACCGCATAAAGTGTCCCGCCCGAGAAGTCCATTCCGCGGAGTCCATTAACCACCAGGGCCGAGCCTCTGTAAGCGTCAGAAACCACGTTGTCCTCGGTGCCTGCTAGGTCCTTCAGGTTCGTGCCGTCATATATCCACTTCGCAACGCCGTCGATGGCCATTGACGTTGCGGTATCAAACGTCCCGGCCGCCGGCGCTGCGGCATCTGTTACGAGAAGCACATCGCCAACGCTGTCGGTGATGCTGATCTTCCTGGCTTCGCCGCCGATCCTGAGCCTGCCTGCGCCCTGCGTCTCAAGTTCCAGGCTGCCAATATCGCCGCCGATTCTGCCATTCCAACGCCCTGATGTAGTGTCATCATCAACCATTGCACGGAAGGCGAGCGTCTTGATGTTTCCGTCAATCCACAGTGCGGGATCATCATTGTCGCCGCCATTGTCGCCGGTAATATCGCCATCGAACGTCAACGTACCCACTGTCGAATCGTCGGCTGTCAGTATTCGACAGATCGACTTGGTTCCGGGAACATCGGATACGATGCTGATCGTGGTCCTGCTGTCTGTTCCTATAAGAACGAGTGTATCTATCTTATCTGCATCGCCGCCGCCATCACGCACGACAACCTGCCCATTGCCACGAACAGTTATGGTCATACCGTGATAGACGAACGAGGCACCGACTACCGGATTCTCAGCTACGCCTACAACCGCCTCAAGAGCATGGTTGGCAGACAGTGCGTTAGCATTAACATCATAGGTGACATCAACATCCGTATTGGCAGCACCTGCACCTGTGATGCCGTTACGTCCTATGCCAGTATCGGCGAGCACATATGAAGCGGCATCAGCCACGGTGCGTACCGAGCTAAACCTGCTCTGGCCGCCAGTGACGGAGGTTACAACGTTATCAGCATTAGCGCCGGCTCCAACGCCAAAGACGCCATCATCACCCGGATCCACGCCCGCAGTAAGATAGCTTCCCACCATGCCGGTCCCGCCAACGGTAACCGAACCAACGTCGCCGTTAAACAGAGATCGGCCCGCACCCGCACGTGCCGCATTCCGTTCTGCAGCGTCCCCCAGAGGAGTCGCATCAAGATATACCACTGCAATGGCATCCGAATCCGCTGCAAAACCGCTCGATATCGAGCTATTGGTCATTCCGCCAGACACGGTGGCCCGACCGATATCACCGCCTGCGGCAAACACTGAATTCGTCATTGTGCCGCCGATAGTCAAGCTCGATATTTGTCCCATGCGGCTGTCTTCGTGCAGATCGTCCGTACCAAACGTTCCATCTTCGCCACTGCTTGTGCCGGCCTGCAGGAAGGATTCATCTACATTGCCCCTGACCGCAAAACTCTTGATATCAAAACCACTGGTTACGACAGCACTCTTCAAGGACGCAGCTTGGAAGCTACCAATCGCTTCATCCACAATGAGCCGCCCGCCTACCTCGCCATAGAACTTGGCCGACGTCAAGCCTCGCCCGAACAACATAGTCGATGCGGCTGTCGTGTCGCCGCGAACCATCAACCTGGTATCAGCATCTATATCCACCACACCAGCGAGATCCCCACCCACTGTCAGCCTGGTGCCTCTGCTCACGTAACCGGAGGTTAAGCTTCCCTGTAGGTCTCGACCAATACTCATCGTACCGACAGAACCCAAAGCTACTGTCCCGACAAGATCCTGTCCGATCTTGATCGATTTGACTGCTCCGGAAACCGTCACCTCAGCACCTGCAAGGATGCTTCCGTCAATCGTCATCGTACCGAGTTCTTCGGAGCGAATGACGCTGGCTGCGCCAAGGTCAGACCCAAGAACTGACAACCTGCCAATCATTCCGTTATCCGCGAGGACCTGGCCAAGCAGATCGCCGCCGCGAATCATGAACGAGGCAATATTGCCGAAGGAACTCATCACCATACCGGTGGCCGACAAGTCGCCATCGGTAATCGTGAATGACCTTATGTCGGATGCCACAATAATATCGCCGTCGATGTCGCCTCCGGTAACCTTGACGGTCCCGAGCGTACCGAGAACGGTTATTGTTCCATCTATGATACTGGTGCCCGCACTGGCGGCATCGCTTTTCACAATAATCGAACCAAGATCACCTTGAACTAAAATATCACCAACAATCTCGCCAGTTACGTCCAGTGTTTTGAGATCTCCGAGCACAGTGAGATTCAAAGACAAACTCACCGGAACCAGAGTCCTGCTGCTGCCAACTCTCAGACGGTTAAGATTCCCCGTTACATACAGAGAACCACCGGGCGCTCCCAAAGTTTGGGGGAAGTCCAACAGTCCAACATTACCATTGAAGATAACATTGCCAGTAAGCGAACCACCAACCTTGAACGTCTTGATGGCATACTTGCCATCGGAAGTAACTTCCAGATTGCCATGCATGTCACCGCCAACAATGAACGTGCCAATTTTTCCGGTGGCCTTGACACTCCCAGAAAGCATTTCGCCATCAATCCTAATGTAGACGATATTACCGTTCGGTCCCTGGGCTTCCACCCGGGCCCTTGCCCAATCCCCGCCAACGACTATCCGGTCGATCTGCCCTGCGACCGTAACATCAGGAACAGCCACCACAGAACCAAAGTTACCACCGATCTCCATAGAGCCCAGGCGCCCCGCCCTGATCACGCTGCCCCTGAATTCGTCCATATCCGTGACGGTCCTGACGCCCCTGAACATATTCGTGACGAAGATCTCGCATTCCTCTACGTGATAGCCCCTCAGAAAATCCATATCCCCCATACCATGGAGCTTGAACTTCTTGATATATCCAGACGTCAGAGTGGGCGCTGCCCCGCCGGCAAGGTCGAAATGGATATCGTTTGTAGTACGATGGACAAAACCAAACAGCGGGTTATAGGCGTAGTCAGCGTCGCCGCTGTAACGCAACGCCGAAGATAGCTCGGCCACCGGAACGGTGCTGCCCATACCACGGGCAGTGACATTGCCAACGTGCGTGGCGTTCTCGAGAGAAACATCCCGGATAATGCCCGATGTAACCGTTATGTTACCGATGGAGCTTCCACCACCAGTGACCTGATAGAGCGAGTTTACAATACCAAGCCCGCCCCTGACGGTTGTATTACCGATATTAATCGCAAGGAAGTAGGTGCCGATTATGCCACCGTCACCGGTTATCGATATCATGCCGATATCACCAGAAAGCCATCCATCCTCCGGCCTATCTTCGATGTTATGGCCGAGGGAAACAGTCATCACGTTTGTATCTATCAACGAACCGTTGATTAGGATGATCTTCTCGACACCGCCTGTACCAACGATATCGCCGTAGATATCCGAACCCGAACCCTGATTACGTACCGTACCAATTGTTCCCGGCGAGAACAGACCCGCGAAACCAACAGACCCGCTGCCGGTCGGGGCAATGCCTTCGCCGATATTCACGGAATGAATCCGCGTGGCCGCAAGAATCGGGGCAACTATGCCGTGGTATTGACCTATCGCGTCCAGCTCGCCAAGCTCGGCCATATGATCGACAGTATTCTCGTAGTTGGCATAAACACGTCCGATCGTACCCGAGCTGATAATGTTACCGATAGCCTTGTGGGAGACAATATCGCCGATATTACCGGCCACAATACCTGTATGCTGCTGCACGAATGGGTAGCTATTGCCGCCAGATACTATCGCCCGAGGATTAATGACCGTCCCAGTATGCGACCGGGCGATACCTATGTTCCCACGAGAACTCAGCAGTCCTATTGAAGTGGCGGTAACACTTACGATCTCGCCTGCGTCCCCATAGTGATCCAACGATCCACTCTTATTCTTGATACTGGTGAACTCACCTCCGACGATTTCGAGCACATCAACGGAGCAGTTTCCTAATATCTCTACAGTAAGAGTAGTTCCGCTCTCATCAAGCATGGCGTCACCATTAGCATTAGTGATAGTCGCCTGCCCCGCTGCGCCGGTCAGATCGATCTTGCCGATTTCTACGAAGTTCCCCAAACCCGAGTCGTACGCCGTGATTTCAACGCTGGTGCTGCACGTAATGTCCACGAGAACTGCGCCACCAGATCCGAGAATGCCGAAATACCTGAGTACCATTTGGGCGGTCTCGGATTGCTCGCCTGTTATCGAATCAATTGGAGCAATATTGATCGTCGTGCCGGAATCATCAACAAAACCGAGACCATTATAATAATCCGCGAGGCTCTGGCCCGGTTCAAGCGTTACCGTAGTTGCCATATTCGAACCGCCGAACAATTCGGTCTGCCTGATATTGCCGCCCACACGCATATATCGAACATTACCGCCTGCTCCGGTGGTTATTGGGAGCCCTGTTAAATCACCCTCTATATCGATCAGATCTATTATGCCATCCTGACCGTCATTGTCCCTATTGACATTGATGTAGGCATCGTCGTCCACTATGCTGCCGGCACGAATGACGCCAATCCCCTTGTCGACATCGGCCTCTATGACAAGCTCCCCGGCTGCATCGATTACCTGCATATTGCCGCCAACCGTAGCCTCCAGCACCATCGCGCCTTCGTCGAGCTCTCCGGTTATTGCTTCGGACGACAGGATCAGACCAACATCGCCGCTGGCATGCACGTTCACTTTGCAGGGCTTTCCATCCTCGGGTTTGATCTCGCCTTCCCAAGTGACGCCAATTCGAGTTGCCGTCATCGCACGGAGGTTTCCATCGGTAACTTCAATATCCACACCTCCGCCTACCGATATGATATAATTCCCGGCCTTGACCACGCCAACATCTCCGGAGCGATTCACACCATGATCGGATTGGACTCCAACCATTGTACCCGAAGAATTATACAGGTCTTTATCGGCACGAACTGCACCAATTGCAACTTCGCCAACATCGTTGATGGTCACCGCGTAAAGAACATCAGTTTGGGCTCCAACTGTATAGATGCCCGGCCTGTCGACTGTCAGACGTATCGTGTTGCGATCATTAACAGTGTTCACAAAATCGTCGTCGATATTCTCTTGGTTGGTCGCGATCAGCCTTCCATCCGGATCGTACAACTCGAGCATCTCAATGTTGCTTGCCAGAATCTCGATCGTTTGTCCGCCAAGGAGGCCGAACGAGAAATAGTCTGTCCCACCAAGACCAGCGATAACGATCTGGTCCGGATCGTCGGGGCCATTCTGACGCATGGTACCGACGTACTGAGCCGTTTCAATGGTGTCGTTATCGAACCTTCCATCCCCGGCATGAAGCCTGAACAAGGTTCCAAATGCATAGTCCTCCCGCCCAGACTCTGGCCCATCGGGCAACGAATCCTTCGACTCCACCTCTGTGTACCCAAGAACATTCACAGGACCATTCACGAATGCATCCCTGGTGAAACCACCGACGTCATCGTTGTTCTCTGCACTAATCTCACCACATATGGTACCCATGGACCAGACCTGCCCGATCTTGCCCATGACATGCATATCAAACTCTGTCGCGTACGTCAATTCGGTCACGTCTTCGTCTTCGAGATACGAGCCCGAAGTACCTATGTCATCCGACACGATAAGATTCAGAATGTCGCCGCCAACGGTAAAGTTCAGCGGAAACGAGCCGCTGCCAAGGCCGCTCACATCACCCGTCAGAAGCCAGCCCGCATAGAAAGTATTGATCGAACCGGAAATGTGCACTTCACCGGTTACCGTCCCGCCAATCAGGATATTGTTTATGTCTTGGGTTGCGTCTTGGGTGAATTCCACGGTCTCGTCGGTGTTCGAGACATTGTTGCCCTTAACGACCATCAGCGTCGCCGACTCACCGGGACTGGTTGCAAGAGAGCCCGTTATGTTGTCAACCGCCAGGAACCTTTGTGTTGAGCCATCATACGACATCGCCCCTACGGTAGGACGGAACGAAGCATCGCTGCTTTCAAAAGTACCCGCAGTCGGGGTAACAGGATCATCATAACCCACCCACGCCCCACCACCGATCTCGGTGCTGATGGTCACCAACCGGCCGAAACCAACATCATGACCAAACAACCTGCCTTCCCCATCGAAGTCCATCGAGCCAATGTTGATCACCCCCGAGCCAACGATGGCCACCCCGAACTCATCAAACAGGATCTTATCCGTATCAATCACCTCTCCATAAGTATGCACGATATCCCCGTTGGCAGGATTTATCTGGTGAAGCTGATTGAGCGAGTCAATCACGAACAAATCCTGGAGAGTATCACCATCACTGCCGTTGCCTGTGAACGCCATCGCCTTCACGCCTGTGATGCTGCCGCCGTCCAAGGTATTGATCTCAGTGAATAACCAATGGTTTTGGCCAGCATCGAACACCAATTTGCCAAGAGTCGGCAAATCGCCTTCGCTTACCCATATTTCTTCGAAGGCTGCGCCGCCGGGGTCCATGATCGAGTAGAACAATCCATCGTTGTCAGAAGCATAACCGTGCAAATCAGCATCTACCGAACCGGCAGAAGTACTCTCTATCGAGAGAGTAGCATCTGTGAGATTCACGAAGATCAGCCGATTGTCGTCGCTGTCAACGGCTACGAGACGGCCCGATCCATCGACGTCCATCTCGGCGATCTCAGGAGTGTCTACTCCTCCGACTGTAATTTTGCCCAAGTTGGTGAGATCACCAGTGGCGATATCAAGCTCGAACAGCGTTGTCCCGTTGGCATCAGCAGTGTGCCACCCGGCAGCGTACAGCGTGCCTTCCACAAAAGCCAAGCCACGGAAGTCACGATAATCTGCTATCACGCCGGCGCCTGGGACAAGCGGCTGCCCGTCCGAAGTCTCTCCGGTGGATGGGTTCAGGGTATACAGACGCAATTCCGACGTCGTCGGATCCTCACCAATGAAGTACAAGGTGCCAGTGGTCGAATCGTACTCAAATGACTTTATGTTGGTAATAGCCTCGCCAGCCGAATTCTTGATTTCTCGAGACGGCATTGTAATCAGAGTACCATCCGTTCTGACCTCCCATCCGTGCATCTTGTAGAGGGTATCATCACCATTTGCATCGTCAATGGCGTACACAATGCCAGCAGACGCAGCTGTGATAGCTACGGGATTCTCAAGCGCGGCAATGTAGGGGGGGGGGGAGGCCGGGTTGAGGATGCTAAGATCGTCGTTCCCCACATCTACCGGCATGTTACTGGCAACATTAAGGATCGCGTACAAATCCTGAGTACCGTCACCACTCCCATCGTCAGCGTAAGCAAGCCCCTGAACACCGTCAATAGGAGCCAAGGTCACTGCGTCGACTATTGATGCCGGCGTGCCTTGTATCTGGCCCGTCGCGTTGTCTATTTCGGCGATCTGGTCCTTAACAGGATTGCCGTTTTCGTCGATATGATCCGAGTCAACAACAATAGTCGTTCCATCGCTGGTGGTGGCCATCTCAGACACCAAATCAAAGTTCTTCCCGATCATCCTGTCCTGAAGATCCGGCAAGGTCGTCAATCCAGCGGTCGTATGCGTGAAATACTCCAACACGCTTGCGGCAACCGTAACGCCAGCCACGGTATCGTTGTGGTCATCGCCAGGCAGTTGATCCCAACTACTTGGCCAGGCCCCAATCTCTTTCGACAAGTCGCCGATGATCACCGGAATAAGATCTTCGTCATCTATATCCGACGAGATATCTTCAGTTCTGCCTCCGATATAGACCCCGCCGGTGCCACCATTGGCAACGGCCTCGTATTCCTCGCCATCAGTGGAAGTTACGCGAATGAAGCCAACACTTTCGCCGAAAGGTTCCAGCAACCGTTCGGCCGTGGGATCCTCAGGATCGAAGTTAGGCACGATGCCCATGGAGATCGAAGCATCGGGGCTGGATTGGCTGATGTGAATGGCAAACACGTCGGATGTCGGAGGACGATCCCGGTGGTCAATCACCACCAACTGGTCACTGGTAACATCTGAACCTATCAACGCCCCAAACTCTCCGGTGAACGGATTGAGATAATTCGGCTGCCATGCCAGCCCACCAAGATCGGCACCTGCAATCGGACCGTCCGTGCCCAAGACTATGTCAGAGTCATCCTGGTCGATTACCGATCCAACCAAGTATGTCTGGTGAGTATTAAGGTTAAATCGGTACAACGATGCCTCATCCCCCGTTGTAACCATATACAATTCCTGAGCTTCCGTGAGGGGATCGTCAGCAACAAACTCAATCCCGGTAATCCCGGTGAGGGGCTCGCCTCCCTGCGTGACGTAACCAACCCTTGAGCTACTCCCTGTTGTCGGGTTGATCTCGATAATCTGCGCAACATCGTCGCTGGATTGATACCCGTATAGCTTGGCGCCTCCTGTTGTCGATTCCTCGAAAGCAATTGAACTGACGGATAAGTCCACGCTATTCGAAATCTCGCCGTGATACTTCAGCGAGTTCTGAATGCTTATGTCGTCACCTGCGTCAACGTCGACGGAATACAGAAGGTCCGACCTGGCGGTATCATTGGCTTGGCGACACACAAAGAACAGCCGACCATCATTGACAGTACCAGTTCTGGGCATAAAGTCAGCACCCAGGATCGACTCAACCGTCGCCCCCGCCGCACGGGTCAGAGTCATGGCAGTGCCGCGATACAACGACGATACACCAGTGCCAAGATTCGTGTTGACTCCGAAGAGTGTTCTGGTATCACCAGTGACAAGATAAGAATCCAGACCCCGGAAAGGCCCATCGAGGACGCCCAGTATCGTTGCGTTGGCTGCAGCACTCTGATAATCAATGCTCATCAATTTCGTCGTGGCCTGATTGTCCGTTCCGAGCAGGAACCATCCACCAGATGGCTTATTCGCGAACGTCAGCCCCTGAATAATCGTATCGGCGGGAGTTTCTTCGGTCGTCTTGATGACCTTCGGAGCTGTAACGGCTACGGTGTCAGCAGTCGTATTACCGAACACCTGAAGCGAAGTCCCGCCAGAGGGAGTAACGGCGGCAGCATACAACACACCGCTGTCCGGATGAAATGCCATCGCCGAATAGTCGTATCCGACGTCATAACCCCCATCCTTGATAACAAACACTTCGGTAGCGCCGTCGAACTTGGCAGTAGCCGTGCTGATCTTGACCAGGGCTGCGTCAAACGCAGGGCTGGGCGTAGCCGCGGTTTCCCCGTCCATGTGGGCAGAAGCATTGGCTGTCGCATCACCATCGTAGTCTCGGGTGATCCCATAGAGATCCCCCGCAGCGTTGAATGCTATCGCCTGAATCCCACCGATAGCCTGATTGTTCCCACCGACGCCGGCTAGCCCGATGACATCTATCAGCGTAACAGTGCCATCATCGCGATCTACAGTATAGAGCGTGGGACCATTTGTGGGAGAATCGGCAACCACGTATGCGACCCCAGTTACAGGATTGATGGCGAAACCGGTGATTTCTCCGTCAATCGCGCCGGTGGTCAGGTTAGCAATGAACCCATCCAACTTGGGCGAAGCCAGATTAGCCTCTTCAGTAGCCGTCGGATTCCCGGTCAGCGAGGGTATCTTGGTCAACTGAACAGCAGTAACCGTGTCACCAGCTGCGTTGTCATATGAGGCAACGTTGAAAGCATAAGTGTCGCCTTGGGCGAGTGCGTCTCTGCTTGCCAGCCCCTGAAGGTTGATCAGTTCATTATTCTCGACGGGGTTGTAGGCCCAGCTCTCACTCGTACTCCCATCCGCAGGCCTCGGCATGGAAACACCAGTCATGGTCTGCGAACCACTCCCACCAGCAATACCTCCCAAAATCCGCGTTCCGCCAACCCCGATGTCGCTCTGATAAAGCATACCTGGGATGTCGCCAAGAATTATGTTGTTGTGATCGTCAAAATCACACCCAATGAGCTCAACGATTATGTCACCCGTGAGAGACACGCGGACCGTCAGGTAGTCGGTGGGATCATGCGTGCCTTTATTCGGGGCCGTGAATTCAAACACGTCGCCGCCGAACAGCGTAGTAAGCATTTGGCGTTGCTCAAGACTCTCAAAGCACATTGGCGACAGACTCAGGCTCTTGCGACGAGGATCGTTAGAAGAAAAAAAGGACATCGTGTATTCTCCCAGGGGTTGGCTGACAGCTTCTAGGGGGTAGGGGTGTCAAAAACAAACAGCAGCTTCTTCCATCTTTTTTGTGGAGTTAATCTAGTTGATTATGGGAAATTACCGATACAAAGTCAAGGGTGCGCACTGACGGCAACACCCTCTCCTGCGCCACCAGCCAAAAAATCGCAGTTGCACCTCGCTCCTTCGCCTGCAATAATCCGTAATAGCCCATTAGAAATGAACATCCACCGACATAAGAGACTCCAGCGGTCCTCGCCAGTCGAGGCAACAAAGGAACACCAGACATGACCAATAAAGAATGCCCCAAAGTCGTAATAGAAACATCTATGGGACCAATGACGGCCGAGCTTTGGCCGGACAAAGCGCCCGAAACCGTTGCCAACTTCCTAAGTTACGTGGACGATGGCTATTATGACGATTTGATCTTCCATCGCGTCATAGAGAATTTTATGATCCAGGGTGGCGGATTCGCCGCCGACATGACAAACAAGGAAACCGGCAAACCAGTGAAAAACGAAGCGACTTGCGATCTTCGTAACGATCACGGAACGCTGGCAATGGCAAGAACCACGGAAGTTGACAGCGCAACCAGCCAGTTTTTCGTGAATCTTGCTGACAACGATTTCCTGAATCACACAGCCACAACTCCTCAGGGATACGGGTATTGCGTATTCGGAAAGCTGTCCGATGGCCTGGATGTGCTTGGTGAAATCGGGACGGTCGAAACGTGCTCCACGGGAATGCACGAGAACGTCCCGTCCGAGCCCATTATCATAAAGTCCATCAAACGTTGCGATGCGTGAACAAGCAAATAGGCAAAATCGTACCGTATATTGTAATGCAAACAGCTTCCTGACCGATATACTGTTTGTAGGCCGAGGTGCGGTTGCCTGAAAAGTGTCCGCCTTGACCGGTGTACAGTCCGTGGATCGGGCCAGAAGATACCAACTGCCTTGCGATAGAAGATATTTGCAGCGGCAGCAGAACGTTATGGATAACGCAGCTTCACTGACACATAAACCTTTTTAAATAAAACACTTGCCCCTTACGTAGCAGCGTAAACCAGATTTGTATCGCGCTGGCGACACAGGGCAAGGTTGATAGCTCTTGAGCTTCAACGTAGAATTGGTTGCAGGTCGGTGAAGCGAGCATGGGCGAGTCGATTCGCCCGGATAGGACCATTAGTGGGACGACATAGTTTCATACAAGACTTCAGACGATTTTTCCTTCGGGGTTTGGCTGCGGTTCTGCCTACAGTTCTGACGATTTCAATAATCATCTGGGTCTGCAAGTTCGTATACGAGTACATAGCCCTCTACACCAACCGAGCCGCGCAATGGCTTGTCGTGCAGATCATGGGCTTATTTCAGGAACTTGAGTGGACCTGGGCAGGCAATGACGACCTCTGGATAACCGTTAACGGTATCTGGACGAATTACGGACTGGTGTGGACCGGATTCGTCTTTGCGTTCATCCTGATCTACTTCTTCGGAAAGTTCGTAACCAGCTTTATTGGCAAGTCTTTGTGGCGAACTGTTGACCGAGCATTCTTCAGCGTTCCACTTATCAAACAGGTTTACCCCTCGGTCAAGCAGGTGACAGACTTCCTCCTGAGCGACAAGAAACTGGATTTCTCAAAAGTGGTGGCTGTGCAATATCCCAGGATCGGCGTCTGGTCACTCGGGTTGGTTACTGCCGACGGAATGAGCATGCTGCAAAACCCCGAAAACGACATGTTGACGATCTTTATACCGTCAAGTCCAATGCCGGTTACGGGTTACACAATAACTGTAAGCCGCCGTGATGTAGTGGACCTGCCCTTCAGTATAGATGAAGCGCTACGATTCACCGTTAGCGGCGGCGTCATAACCCCCAACAGCAAGCCTTTGCCCGATGGTACGGGCTCGCCATCTCCCAAGGATAAGGCAAATCAGCAAAACGATTCGCCGCAGTAAGGAGTGAATGATATGATGAATACCGTAGTGAATGCCAAGCACATGGACATTACCGATGCAATGAGGGATCACATTGAGTCCAAAACGGCCAAGCTACCCAAGTACCACGATGGAATCCACTCTGTGGAGGTGATTCTGGGGCGTGAAGCAGACTTGCCGACCACCGAAATCGTGGTGCAGGCCAATCGCAAAGCCACCTTCGTGGCCTCCGAACGATCCGAGGATATGTATGCATGCTTTGATCAATGCTTCCACAAGATCATTGAGCAACTTCGCCGGTATAAAGATAAGATGCGGAACCACAAAGGACTTTCACACGCCGACTTGAGCGAGACCCAGGAGCACTAGTAGGCTGTAACAGGAAGAATGTCAGGTGACACCCCGGCCGCAACAGCGGACGAATAAGGACTTAAGAATACAGCGGCCCGACTGCTCTCCGCTCTGCGAGATACGTCGCGACAAGTTATATTCGCCGTCACAAAGCACTAGGTTCAAGAAAGACGGGAAATTACAGCTAATCATCTCTGGCCAAATAAGATGCTGTAAGTTAGACTATTTGACGTTTTAAGGCGACAGGAACAAGCTGCCACAACCATTATGGTTGGCTGTTGGTGCTGCGAACAAAGGCAGCAGGAGTTGTTTATGAAATTTATGGATATTGCGGTAGAAGAAGCACTTATTCCGAACATCAAGGCCGAAGACAAGAACGAAGCCATCGAAGAGCTGGCAGATTTACTTGTAAACGCTGGTGCTATAGAGGCTTCCGATAAGGATGATATTATTCAGGCTGTGCTCACGCGAGAGGCCCAGGCAACAACAGGCATAGGCAAGGGAATCGCTCTGCCTCACGCCAAGGTCAAATCTGTCCGACGCCCACTGTGCGCAATTGGGTGCTCGAAAGAAGGAATAGACTTTGCAGCCCTCGATGCCAAACCCGTCTATTCCGTGATACTCCTGCTGTCTAACCCGGACAACCCTGACGAACACCTGCAGGCGATGGAGACAATCTTCAAACACGTGCAGAGAGACGTTTTCCGCAAGTTCCTCAGGCAGAGCGAAACTCACGAGGCGATGGTAGATCTCATTCGGGAAGCTGACGAATTGGGCTGACCGCCGTTGAATGTCTGCTTGGCAGCTATCGAAACAGGACATAATCGTGCCCACTATTGAGCGTGAAGTCACAATCGTCAACAAGTACGGCCTGCACGCCAGACCAGCGATGCAGGTTGTAGAGCTTGCTAACGGAAACGCCTGCAAGATCGAGTTGTCAACCAGTACGCTCACTGTGGACGCAAAGAGCATAATGTCCGTGATGCGGCTCGGGGCCGCTCATGGTACTGTATTGAAAATTTTCGCAGACGGTGAAGATGCAGAAATCGCCGTGCATGCAATAGCAGATCTGATCGAACAGGGATTTGGCGAGGAGCTTGCCTAGCGAAACAGGCGCTCCAGCCAATAGGGAACTGAACCTGCCACGGCTTCTGCCAGCAGTCCTATTATGAAGATCAAGCAGGGCATTGGTGTCTCTCCGGGCGTTGCGGTCGCGCAAGCGGTCGTTGTGGACACCGAAGAATTCGACATCCCAAAGCGCCACGTCGACAACGACATGACGCAGAAGGAGATTGATCGCCTTCGAAAAGCCATCAGCGTATCAAAAAAGGAAGTACGTGAGCTTCAAAAGAGCACCACGGACAAGATCGGCAAGGAAACCGCCAGCATCTTCGACTTCCACATCGGACTGCTCGATGACAAGATCCTCCTCGGGAAATTCACGGAAACCATCGTCGATGGAAACGTAACCAGCGAATACGCCGTTGCAGCCGTATTGCGGGAATACGCCAAAGAATTCATGGCGATGCCCAAGTACCTCTCCGAGAGGGTCAAAGATGTCTATGACATCGAAAAGCGTCTCCTCAAAAACCTTATAGGGCAACATCGCCAAACGCTTCAGCACCTCACCAGTAATAGGATCCTTCTGGCGCATGACCTCACACCGAGCCAAGCGGCCGGTATGGACCGCGACCACGTGCTCGGACTCGCCATTGACGCCGGCGGACAAACCAGCCACACCGCCATCGTCGCCCGGGCGCTCGGAATCCCCGCAGTCGTCGGACTCAACAACGTAAGCGCCGAAGCCTCTGCTGGCGATCTCGTGATAATCGACGGTACTCGCGGATTGGTCGTCGTCGATCCCGATGCCGAGACCATTGAGAAATATCAACATTATGCCGAAAAGCAAGTCCAGTTCATCCACAGCCTTGATGCACTGAAAGACCTGCCCGCCATCACACGCGACGGATTTGAGATTACCCTGCTGGGAAACATTGAATTTCCTGACGAAGCGTTGGCTGTACTCGACAAGGGCGGACAGGGTATCGGGTTGTATCGAACCGAATTCCTCTACCTCGGTGCCGACACCGAACCCACCGAAGAGGATCACTACCAGGCTTACAGACGCGTCATAGATCACTGCGAAGGCAGGCCCGTCATTATCCGAACACTTGACCTGGGTGCCGACAAATACACTCAGAGCCGCGCCCGCACCCCGGAACGCAACCCGTTCCTCGGATGTCGCAGCATTCGATTCTGCCTGCAGAATCTCCCGATGTTCAAGACGCAATTGCGAGCGATCTTGCGTGCCAGCGTGGACGGGGACGTAAGAATCATGTTCCCGCTGATTACCAACCTTATGGAACTCAGGCAGGCTAAAGCCATCTTCCGCGACGTCGTGGAAGATCTCGAGGAAGAGGGAATCAAACATTGCGAAGATCTCCCCGTGGGCATAATGGTCGAGACGCCATCGGCTGCCCTTCAGATCAATGCATTTGCCAGAGAAGTCGACTTCTTCTCCATAGGCACCAACGACCTCATTCAGTACACGCTGGCGGTAGACCGTGGTAACGAAAAGGTGGCATCTCTGTTCTCGGCTACTCACCCTGCCGTGCTCAGACTTATCAAGGAAGTCATCCGTACAGGTCAGCGATATGCGGTGCCGGTAAGCCTTTGCGGCGAAATGGCAGGCGACCCAATTAGCACCATGCTCCTGCTGGGTCTGGGGTTGACGAAATTCTCCTGCGCGCCGCCGGCGATTCCGGAGATAAAAAAGATGATCCGCTCAGTAACAATGGAACAAGCATCCCGCGTCGCCAGAAGAGTGATGAGCTTCGACAGCGACCAGGAAATACTTAACTACCTCCGCAGCGAGGCGAGAAGCGTCTTGCCGGAAGCGTACGAAAACTGATTTTCCCGGCCGGCGGACTCGAAAATTCGCCAGTCGTTTTTCTGCCCTGTACAGTAACCAGGGCATTGTCCGGCATTTGTGCCGAGACATAGCATTAGCATTGAAATTAACAACGCAGCCGAGCACCACCGAAAGAGGTAATTGGCTTGCCGATTTTTGAACCGGTGGGATTACTGCCGGATGGGATCAGATATTCCAGCCACAGTATCTTGCCGAACGTCACGACCCGCACCACGTCATACGCAACAACGGTAGATCGTGACTAGTAGTCTGTAACAGAAAGATTGTCAGCTAGTAACCTGTCCGCAATAGCGGGCAGGCAACGACTTACGAGTACTAAGAACCGACAGAATCTCTGTTACAGAGTACCAGCGAATTATGACACCGGTGTTCACACCGGAAACAAACTATTGCATACGATCTTCGCCAAACACAAAGAGTGTTACGGGGCGAAGAAACGTAGCCAGAACAAAGACCGAAAGGAACGTGACTGCATTGCCGCACCGATGGGCACTTTGGTTAACCGTCGATGGGGACCTTCGATTCTTGTCGCATCATGACATGATGCGCAACATCGAAAGGCTCCTGGTGCGGGCCGGACTTCCGATACGCTGTTCGCAGGGGTTCAACCCCAGGCCGATCTTCTCGCTGATACCTCCCCGCCCTGTGGGGATATCCAGCAAGGAAGATCTGCTGACAATCGAATTGGATTCACAGATTGCACGGGACGATCTACTCAGTTCACTCAATGATCACACGCCCGAAGGCATGTCCTTCGCCAAGGCGATTGAGCTGGGCCCCCGTCGAACCATTCGACCGATTGTCTGCAAATACAAACTGCGTTTATCGACAGACCAGCTCGCCACCGTAAGCGGTGCGATTGGACATTTCGACTCCGCCGAGGAGTTTTTGATCGAGCGCACGCGCGCTTCGAAACGTCGCGATCGCCCACCGCAAACGAGACAACTGGACCTCAAACTGCTTGTCTGCGACCTGAGCGTTCAGTGCGATACACTTTGCTGGCAACAGGTTCCACAAGGAGACATCTGGGCCAGGCCCGGAGAAATCCTGGATATGTTAGGGCTTGACCCTGTGAAAGAACTGGCCGGACTGATTCGCACTGACGTTATATACGAAGGAATTGAACAAGCAGACAATTGAGACCAGCAACGTATCCGCCCAGCGGCGTCGTCATTGCACTCAACACGCAAGGATTGGTAACGCTATGAGCAGAGAAATGCTGATTAACTCCACGTCTGGGCATGAATGCCGGATCGCGATCGTGGACAACAACAAACTGGAGGAGCTCTACATAGAAAGAGCTTCTAATGCTTCCCGTGTCGGAAATATCTACAAGGGACGCATAACAAATGTGGAACAATCCATCCAAGCTGCCTTTGTCGACTTCGGACTGAGCAAGAACGGATTCCTCCACATCTCCGACCTTCATCCACAATACTTCCCCAAGGGGCAACGCGCAGCTTCCGAAGCTGTCGGATGCAAAACATCCCACAGAAGTCGCCCGGCGATGCAGGATTGCCTCAAACGCGGGCAGGAAGTTGTTGTACAGATGACCAAAGAGGGAATCGGAACCAAAGGACCGACCCTCACCACTTACCTTTCGATCCCCGGAAGAATGCTGGTCATGATGCCCAATATGACCAAACTGGGCGTTTCCCGAAAGGTTGAGGACGACGATGCCCGAGCCTCCGCACGCAAGGCACTCAGCGAACTGAAACTACCCCAAGATATGGGATTCATCGTTCGCACTGCCGGTGTCGACCGCAACAAGCGGGAGCTCCAGCGAGATCTGAACTACCTGCTCAGATTGTGGAAAGCCGTCAACAAGCAGATCGCCTCCAACCCCTCACCGGCCGAGATATACCGGGAGTCCGATCTCGTAATCCGCACCATACGAGATATCTATAACAGCAGCATTGAGCGGATCATTTGTGATCAGAAAAACGTCGCCGAACGCGTAAATGAGTTCCTGCAACTGGCAATGCCGCGAACAAAACATAGCGTGGAATTCTACACCGGTGGCGAAGGACTGTTCTACGAAGCCGGACTCGAAGAAGAAATAGAAAAAGTTTACTCCAGGCGAGTGGACCTGCCGGCCGGCGGATCGATCGTAATCGATTCCACCGAGGCACTTGTGGCAATCGACGTTAACAGCGGGAAAAGTCGCGAACACCGCGATGCCGAATCCTCCGCCCTGAACACCAACCTCGAAGCCGCCAAGGAAATCGCCCTTCAACTGCGACTGCGGGACCTCGGCGGTGTGGTGGTGCTGGACTTCATCGATATGCGCGAGGAAAAGAATCGCCGCACAATCGAAAAGACGCTTAGAGACGAGATGAAAGATGACCGGGCCAAGTCGAAACTTGCCCAGATCAATGCATTCGGCACACTCCAAATGACCCGCCAGAGACTCGGACCGCCGCTGCAACGAAGTATCTACCGCCCTTGCACCCATTGCGACGGAACGGGCCTTATCAAGAGTGAAGAGTCCCAGGCACTGGTTGTGATGCGATTGCTCCAGCGGATATGCGCTAACGAGAACGTACATGCCATACAGGTATCGGTCTCCGCTCTCGTCGCGGAGCATCTCCTGAACATCGAGCGTCAGGAAATCGCCCGAATGGAAAAAGAGACCGGAAACGTGATTTCCATTATCGCCAATGAGTCGCTCACCGGCGGCGAGGTGGAGGCAGCCTGCACCAATAGCCGCGGAAGCAAAGTAGCGTGGGATTCCCACCATTTCACCAAGGACAAGCATCCCAAGCTGCACACACTGGCGTTGAATCAAACACTCGTCGAACTCGACAAAGAAGATGATGAAGACGAAGAGACTACGGAAGTTCAGGAACAGCAAGATCCTCAGGTCGAAACGGCCCAAGAGGAAGGCGCTCCTGCAGAAGGCGAAACAAACGGCAAGAAACGCCGCGGCAGGCGTGGCAGACGAGGAGGCCGGCGTCATAAGAAATCCGACGCCACAACCGAAACCAGCGCCACTGAAGCTGACTCCCCGCAGCAAGCCGACAAAGAGACGCCAGCACCGCAAGTGCAGGCCGAGACCACTGTCCAAACCGACGACAAACAACAAGAAGGCTCTGGCGAAAGCGAACAGACCCCAGAAGCGGCTCCGGCAAAGAAACGCCGCAGACGAGGCGGAAGAAAAAGATCCGCCAAGAAGGCTGCTGAAGCCGCAAACACCCAGCCGGCGGAAACGGCGGACACATCCAAGCCGTCTATAACAGAGACCCCACAAGATGCCACCAAGCCAAAGGACTCGGGCAAACCTGCGGAGAAACCTATCGATAGGCCTGCGGAAACAACCGCTAAAGAACCCGCCAGGAAACCCGAGCCTGCACAGCAAACACCTGGAGGCGACGAACAAGCCAAGCCCGCCAAGCCCAAGCGCACAAGAAGGCCTGCGGCAAAAACGACTGCTAAGAAAACCACGAAGAAAGTGGCAAAAGACACTGCTGCAAAAGAATCCGAGAAAAGTGCTGATGATTCCGCAGCAGATAAGACGACCGTAAAGAAAGTGGCAAAAAAGACGGCGAAGAAGAAGGTGGCTGCGAAGTCTGCCAAAAGAACCGTTGAGCAGACCCCCAAAACCGCAGCCGTCCCTGATATCAGTAACCTTCCTCCAATAGACATGAAGGCCGAGAAGCCAAAACCCGCTACCAGACCGCAACAGCCCAAATCACTGCTTGAAGCTATGGGCTTCAAAGATAACGACTGATTCGAAAACAACGACAGCCTATTATCACAACACGCCCTCGCAGCAACACTGCGGGGGCGTTTCTAATGGTCCACGCGAGTCAGCTATCAGACAATGCCGTCATGGCCCGGCTGTGAACCGATCGCTCAGAACTCAAGATCACACTCGTCAACGTTCTCCGCGTTAACCCATTGCTGCCGGATCGCCACAAAAGGCTCAACATATTCCCCGCGACAGAACCTTGCCGCCGCCTTGATGGCCAGGAATCCCTCTTCCACGACCGAAAAATGAGTGGTGTAAGAAATCCTCCCGTCTCTTATCGCAGGCAACATCTCTTTGTTCAACTCAAGGCCTACTACCTTAACGCCTGACACATTCGCAGCCGTAAGACCTTCAACGACAGCAAGTGCCCCAAGGCCCCACTGGGCTACTATGATGTCCGTCTTGCCTCCAGCGTCACAAAACTCCTTTACTGCCGTTGCGGCCGCTTCGCGACTCCACCCATTAATGCACTGGCTGTGAACGATCTTCCAGTTCACGTGTTGTGAGGCTATCTCCTTAAACCCCCGCTCGCGAAGCCGCTGCGGAGCAGTGCCCTGTGCCCCCTGAATCAGTACAATCCTGACCGGCCTGGCCGCATCATCACCCATCAGATGCAGAACCATTCTGCCTAGAATCCGACCGCTATCTTCCTCGTTCCTCCCCACATGGGTCAAGACACCCGGAAGCCATCCTTGAGGATCAGGCCCAATAGCATTCGTGAATGTCATAAGCGGTATATCTGCCGCCGCACATATCCTTGCCGCGTCCTTAAGCTTCTCCGCGTCTGCGGCGCAAAGGCAAATCATGTCAGGCTTGGCTGCTACAGCATCAGCCACCTGCTTGAGTTGCGTCTCGGCGCTCCAGTCAGCGTAGCGAATGTCAACACTCAGCCCATACTCGTCAGCCGCCTTGACAATCCCTATCGTCTCAACTTCAAAGAAGTCTACCTTGCCAGGTAATAAGACGATCAGATGCGGATTCACCTTCGCCCTCTTTGGGCTCTCGACAGACATGTATCCGTTAAACATGACTGTACATGTTGCCACGACCGCCAAGAGTAGAACCAAGGCAAGGATGTGTTGGACAATATATCTACTCACTCCGCTTCTCCCGAGGCGTCACCGCCAAAAACAATACACTCACCGAATCCTTGCTCCAAGTAAGGTAATAATACACACCTTACCTGCCTGAAACCAACTATCTGGACAGTTGATGCAAATAACCTTGCGACATAATGCCATGATCGCTCGCATAAGAAATGAACAGTCTGCGGGCATGAAAACAACCGGTCGACAACACTTTGCTATCGACCTGCCGTTTCTATGCTCGTCTGCTCGGAGAGATGAAGTCTCGGCCCGTCCTACTGGCCACAGTAGTCAATCAGTCTTGCGATCTCACTACCAAGATCATGACGATGGACTATCATATCAATGAATCCGTGCTCAAGAAGGAACTCGGCCTGCTGGAAACCCTCGGGCAATTCTGCCTTGATAGTATTGGCAATAACACGCTGTCCGGCAAATCCGATCAGCGCCTCGGGCTCGGCTATGATAACATCGCCAAGCATCGCAAAACTGGCGGTCGTGCCGCCCATGGTCGGGTCGCTGAGCACAGAAATATACAGGCCATCCTTGTCGTCATATCTCGCCAGCGCAGCCGACGTTTTCGCCATCTGCATTAGGCTGCAAGCGCCTTCATGCATCCTGGCACCGCCTGACATGCTCACGATAACCAGCGGGAGCTTTTCGGCGGTGGCGAGTTCTATCAACAGTGTAAGCTTCTCACCCACAACAGAACCAAGCGAGCCCATCAGCCAGTCACCATCCATTATTCCCAGCGCCACGCGACGGCCTCGGATGTAGGCTACGCCTGTCTTGGCACCTTCGAGATTACCGGTCTTGGCCTGCTCCTTGGCGATTCGATCCGCAAGCGTCTTGCCGGCCCACTCGAACTTCAGCGGATCAGACGGTCCGATATTCCCGAATAACTCTTCGAAACTGTCGGAGTCCGCAAGCTGGATAATCCTGCCGTTGGCATTCAGGCGAAAGTGGTGCTCGCACTTGGGGCACACTTCCTGATTGTCGGCGACAACCTTGCGATACAACATCTCATCGCACTTGGGGCAACTCATCCACAAACCATCGGGGATATCGCGTTTCTCCCTGACAGCAGGGCCTTCAAATCGCAAACCATCATATGGGCTGGCCGGATGCGGGTCTATGCCTGTCATCATATCCTCTATCTCACAACGATTGGGCATCCATCTCGTAACTGCCCCATGTGAATCCTTCGTTCAAGTTATCCCAAATAGACCCGACATCACTCTTGGTCATCAGGCACTGCATAAGGCTAAGCACCACCGGGCGCATCACAAATAACACCGCACCAGACTTGTGCTTCTTCAATATCTGCTTCAAGACTGCCTTCACTCGTTCCTGCGCCTCAAGCAGAGTCTCGCCGCCGGATGGACGAACATCCGCAGGACTATCGATCCACTGGCGATGCACCTTGGGATGCCGGCGTTTCAGCTCTGCGCCGGTAATGCCCTGCCATAGACCGTAGTCTATTTCGTGGAGCCCTTCCTCGGCTCGAACCTTCAGCTTCAGCGCTTTGGCGAGAATATCCGCCGTTTCGCATTCGGCCTCGCCTCCGCCCGTGTAGATGGCCTTTATGTCCAGGCTTTCAAATTCCGCACCGGCTAGACCGATAGCCTTCTTGCCCTCTTCACTAAGCGGGGCACCGGCAACAGACTCAAACCTGTCTTCAGCTTCCCAGGTAGTCTGCCCAGTCCGAATGACATATAGCTTCATCATAAGCAATCGCTTCCGACCATTACGACCTGCAAGGGCTCTTTTCCGCCAACCCTTCCGGGCCGATTTCGCCTCGAATATCGCCAATAGCCCGGGCAATGTCGTCGGCCCTGAAAACGCTATTGCCCGCCACGAACACATCCGCACCCGCATCCCAGCAACGCTTGATCGTCTTTGCTCCGATCCCGCCATCCACCTGCAAACGCTGGTCAGGCCGCAACTGGCTGCGTATTTCACGAACCTTGTCCAACATATCATCCATGAAAGCCTGCCCGCCATAACCCGGCTCGACCGTCATCACCAGTACCATGTCCACATCACCAATTACATCGGCAATCGAACTTGCGGGAGTTCCCGGCTTCATCGTTATGCCAACGCCCAGGCCCAGCTCCCGAAGACGGGCAATCAGCCTGGCCGGCTCATCGGTGGCTTCTATGTGGAACGTAATACTATCGGCGCCGGCCTCGGCAAAACTCTCTATATAGTATGCCGGATCCGTCAGCATCAGATGCACGTCCAGCGGGCAATCGGTGTAATTACGCACCGATGCCATCACGGGCGGACCCATCGAAAGATTCGTCACAAGATGGCCGTCCATCACATCAAAATGAAGAACATCCGCGCCGCCAGATATTACCTGATCGATCTGCTTGCCCATGCCTGTGAAATCACACGCGAGCAGCGAAGGTGCCATCAAGGCACCTCGACAAAGCTTCGGCCAGGGATTACTTCCTCTTACACTCATATCACTCTCAGTTAGCCAAGAACCCACCGACCGATCCGCTCACGCGCCGGCCGCTGGGCTCAGTGGGGTCCATATATTTTCCATATTTCGCCGGTGCCATGCAACAGGCAATTGTCAGATACTCGCCTGCCTGCAATAGCTTACAAGCCAGAATCTTGCAACATCCAAGCACCCCAGCGCAACATTAGCAAGCTAGTCGCGGTCAAGAACTTCGATTGGGGGCATGGGCTTGCCTTCGAGGTAAGTCAAGCTGGCACCACCACCTGTGGAAACATGCGTCATGCGATCATCCAGACCCATCTGCTCGACAGCCGCCGCCGAATCTCCACCGCCAATCACACTGACCCCGCCGCCATCGGTAGCGTTGGCGACTGCCTCAGCCACCGCCTTGGTGCCCGCAGCATATTCATCACGCTCAAAAACTCCCATCGGTCCGTTCCAGACAACCGTCTTGGCTGCCATCACCTCAGCGCAGAACGCTTCGATACTGGCAGAACCGATATCCATACCCATCAGACCATCGGGAATATTGACATCCGCAATCGCCTGGGGTTTGCCCGCGGCGAAATCATCTGTAACAGTATGATCGCAAGGCAGCATGATCTTGTCGCCGGCATCAGCCAGCAGCGACTTCATGTTCTCCACCTGCTCTTCTTCCACCAGTGAAGTGCCAACGCTCACACCCTTGCTCTTGAGCAGCGTGTAGGCCATTGCTCCGCCGATGAGGATTTTGTCGACCTTGCCCAGCAGCGAGGAGATGAGCTTGATCTTGTCGGAAACCTTCGCCCCGCCCAAAATGGCTACGAACGGGCGAGCAGGCTCGGCGACCGCTTCGCTGAGATACCTGATTTCCTTCTCCACCAGGCACCCAGCCACAGCCGCGCCGCCCTTTCCATTAATGACCTGCGGAACGCCCCACATGCTTGCGTGCTTGCGGTGGCAGGTACCAAAGGCATCATTAACGTAGACTTCGCCCATCGCGGCCAGGTCTTTGGCGTATTCCATGACAGCAGCTTCATCTTTGCTGTCTTCGCGTGCATCGTAGCGAACGTTCTCAAGCAGCAGAACTTCACCCGGCTTAAGTGCGTCGGCCATTGCCTTTGCTTCCGCGCCTGCGACGTCTGCGGGGCCGAGCTTAACTTCCTGGCCGAGAAGCTCTGCGAGCCTGTCGGCAGCGGGCTTCAGGGAGAACTCAGGCTTTGCTTCGCCCTTGGGACGTCCGAGATGGCTGGCAAGAACCAGCTTGCCGCCAGCTTCGATGACCATCTTGATCGAAGGCAATGCCAGTGCGATACGCCGGTCATTCGTAACCACGCCATCGGCCAGCGGGACGTTGAAGTCAACACGCATGAAGACCTTCTTGCCCTGCACATCGATATCATTGATTGTCTTGGTAGCCATTGGATAGTTTCCTTATCTACGGGTAACTGCAAACTGCGTACAAACCAGACAGTCAAACGGGCCCGCCGCGCGCGACGAGCCCGTCTGCGTATTCTTCATTGTGCGACATTCGCCGCAAGTGGCTCGCCCTAGAGAGCTGCCATCATGAGGGCCAGGTCGGCGGTACGGTTCGAGTAACCCCACTCGTTGTCATACCACATGGTGACCTTCGCCATCGTTCCGCCGATGACCTTGGTGTTGAGGGAATCAAAGATCGAGCTGGCCGGATCGTGAACGATGTCAGACGATACGATCGGGTCGTCGGTATACTCTATGATGCCCTTCATCTCGCCATCAGCGGCGACCTTGATCGCTGCATTGATCTCGTCGGCGGTTACTTCCTTGGCCAACTCAACGGTCAGATCTGTGATCGAACCGGTCGGAACCGGAACGCGAAGAGCATAGCCGTCCAGCTTACCATTCAACTTGGGCAGAACCTTGCCAACAGCAACGGCCGCACCGGTGGAAGTCGGGATGATGTTAATCGCAGCAGCACGCGAACGACGCAGATCCTTGTGGGGGAAGTCCAAGGTGCTCTGGTCATTGGTGTAACCATGGCATGTCGTCATCAGGCCGCGAACCACACCAAACTGCTCATCCAGAATCTTAACCACAGGCGCCAGCGAGTTGGTGGTGCACGATGCGTTCGATACGCACTTGGTATCGGCGGTGAGGATGTCATCATTCACGCCCAGAACAACCATGGCAGCGTCGCCCTTGGCAGGTGCGGAGATGATAACCTTCTTGGCACCGGCATCGAGGTGGCTGTCATAACCAGCTTTTTCGGCGGTTTTGTTGTCGCAGAAAATTCCGGTGGATTCGATCACGACATCTACGCCCAGATCGCCCCAGGGCAGATCAGCGGGATTACGCTCGCAGCAGAGTTTAACCTCTTTGCCGTTCACGATCAGCACGCCATCGCCGACCTCAACCGTACCGGCGAACTTGCCTTGGGTTGAGTCATACTTCAGCAGATGAGCCATCGTCTTGGCGTCCATAAGATCGTTAATGCCAAGAACTTCGAACTCTGTGCCTCTTTCAAGCATCGCGCGATAGACCAAGCGACCGATGCGTCCGAAACCGTTAATACCTATTTTGACAGCCATTTCTATTGCTCCTTGTTGTGTTTTGACTGAGCTTGTCGTGATAGCAATCCCGACCAGCTACCGGAGCAATGCCCCGATCTGGCCGAAACAGAGAGCGACAGCCTACTTGCAGCACAAGCCGATGTCAATGATGTTTTGGCTGACCCGACGGGGGCAGAAACCGCTTGGCAAACCCCGGAGAGAATCGTAAGCTGTCGACAATACCGCGATGACAGGCATCATTATAGGCAGCACAAACAATTCAACACGAAGGTGAATAATGACAGATCAAACATCAGCCAACGCCGCAGAATCCGTCAGTTGCCCCGCAGCGCTCGAACCCCCGATCAAGAGATGGTTAATACCGGCTATCGCTCTTCTTGGAGTGGGAGTCTGGTGCCTCAACGATGCAGGAACTATCAAAGAACCGCAGGAATGGTCGCTCAAGCACGCAAATGATGTGGCGAACTATGTCTTCAACCACTGGGGGCCCTATGTGTTCCTACCGATAGGTGCCCTGCTGGCAATCGGCGGATGGCTCAAGGCAAAGAAGATGCTCCAGGCCGACTCAGAGGGCATCGGATACGCCGGCAGGATTAAGACCGCTTGGAGCAAGATCACAAAACTAGACGCAAGCAGGCTATCCAACGGGTATCTGAAGCTTGTCTTCGATGACGACAACACGCTTCTGCTTGACTCGTGGCGACTTAAGAATTTCAAGGAAATGGTGGCTTTTATCGAGACCCACGTCCCCGAAGGCATCCTGCCAGCCGGAAAGGCCCCTGAAACCCCCGAAGCCGATGCGACTGAAGACCAGGCGGGAAGCGGCGAATAGCATCCGATTTTGCAAAACTCCGGCCCGTGAGCGAAACCAATGCTTGCGGGCCTGTTTTTCTTGGGGAATTCGCGTTTCGATCCCCCGGCCGCCACCAACCACTCAACGCTATATCGTGCCTGCACCGTGAGGCGAATGCCTTCCAGCCGAGTGTCTTAACGCAGCAGTATCTCGCGTGCAGGTGGGATATTTGCGGCTTTGCCCACAAAACGCGCTTGACGTTCACCCGTTAAGGGATAGAATATTCCATCCACGCACCGCTAGCTCAGTTGGCAGAGCAGCTGACTCTTAATCAGCGGGTCAAAGGTTCGAGTCCTTTGCGGTGTATAGAAAAGCCGCCTGCAAGCAAACGCTTACAGGCGGCTTTGTTTATTAATACTTACCCCGCCTTGACAACTTGGCACCGATAGCGGGCGTTCCCCGGAACATAGCCCCACCCGCAAGGCAGCATCGCCCACGGTGGAACTCGCCCAAGCTTATAGCCTACTTGTGCACTTTGACCAGACGACGGAGTGCATTACCAGAGCCCGATACAGGCCCCTCAAGCAACTTGGGCTCCACAGCTATACCGCCGGCAGGGAACCCTCTTATCTCGGGCCAACCGACAGGCTGGTCAGCCGCACTCTCCCCAGAGCATCTGTTCCGATTATTCACATCCTGCCCTATAGTCCTATTGTTGCAGGACTTATATGCGGGTCATTTCATATGCCGCCTAACCACAACCATACAGCCAAGCCCCATCAGCATCAAACTCATCGGCTCGGGGCATCTCCGACAATACCGATACGACAATTTGCGATCCACCCACCTTCACCCCCCTCTCCTGGCCCGAGGATCCATGTCAAAGTGGAAAACTCGTCGGAAATCGTTTCGGAACGCGAGATATCGTCTTGCTGCTTGGGGATGCACGCATATCATTAGATGAGACGGTACAAATCCGCGAAAACGCCTTTCAGGCGTCCACGCGTAACATCTCTGGCGATGGTGCTCTACACACACTTCGACAGAATGAATGATCGATTGTGCACATGAGGCACGGCAACACGCTTGACATGACTCACGCATTATGCTAAAACGGATTAGCATGAGGCAATCCTAGGTATTTCTCTTGTTGTTGAGAGATGATTATCAGGCACTTATGCCATGCTGCAGCGATAGCAGGTTTGCGAAATATCGACGGTTTTCATAGCTGCAAGGCTGACGAACACCAGCTATCGGAGACCGTCTGCGGAGATCGAAATGACATATCGAAGTTCACATCCTGGCGGACATTCATCAGCAAGTCGAACCGGTTTTACGCTGATAGAACTGCTCGTAGTAATCGCCATCATCGCAATATTGGCGTCTCTCCTGCTGCCGGCGGTCCAGAAGGCCAGGGATCTGGCGATATCTTCCCAGTGCATTACCAAGCTGAGAAACATCGGCGTAGCATTCAGATGTTACGTTAATGACTACGGCAAGGGATGCATTGGCAATGGCGGGCCGGCAGGCTCGGGCATACCCTACGGCTGGGGCTGGTGGAAGCGAGCCCCGTATGCGTTGGGATACGAATCCTACCTGGACAGGCCCCACTACTACGTGAACACTGAGGGCGGCCCCGCAGAATCCCCCGTCTCGTGTCCCACTCTCCCTGCCGGTTTCCACGGCAGAGAGTTCGGCTACGCAGTCAGCTACCTTGAGGGACGATACCGCTTCATGGGTACGCGAGAGACCCCACCCTGGGAGACGGTCATGTTGTGCGATGGCTGGGGAGTTGACCAGTCCACGGGCGGCCTCAGAGCGGATATATGCATATACCCTGTGCTCCATCCGGGCTTGCCATGGGTCACGTCGTACAAATACTTCTACTCAGCCGTCACCGAAGCGCACAACGGAAGCGGCAATTTCCTGTTCATTGACGGACATGTCGTGAACCAGAAGAAACTCGCCAACAGCCAAGCTTACAAAGACAAGTGGATATGGTAAGCCCTCCGGCAGTGCCCTCGCTCGCGGCCTGTCTCCAGAAGTGGTATTGGGGGGTTACGACTCTTGACGGCTGAAGCGTCCCTGATGTTGCAAAACATCTCCATGTATTGCATGATTCCTGCCATAGTCAGGGCTTACTTCAGCATCGCCTGAATTTCGTCGGCGTTCAGCACCTTGCCTGTAACCTTCACTTCACCATCAATCGCAAGCGCCGGGGTCATCATCACGCCGGCAGATATCATCGCGTTCAGGTCCGTCACTTTTTCGAGTTCAAATTCGATGCCCGCAGCAATCGCAGCGGCCTCGGCGTTCTCGGCAAGAGTTTTGCATTTGGCGCATCCCGCGCCGAATATCGTTATCTTTGTCACGTCAATCACTCCTCAATGGTCATACAGACAATTGCATCGGCCATCCCGGGTGATCTACCCGAAGATGGAACCAAAAACCATACCACTCACAGTCGCCATCACCACCACCAGACAAACAAAAACAACTGTCTTCTTCGTGCCCAACACGCTTCTAATCACCAACATGTTAGGCAAAGACAATGCAGGCCCCGCCAGCAGCAACGCCAACGCCGGCCCCTTGCCCATCCCTGCGGACATCAATCCCTGAAGTATAGGAACTTCAGTGAGCGTGGCAAAGTACATAAATGCACCGAACACTGATGCGAAGAGGTTCGTCCACAACATCCACACACCCCGCACCATGCTATCGGTTGGGCCGCCTGCCAGGCCTGTCATCTCAAGAAACGTGTCAGGCTCAGCACCCACCAGCATCTGCACATACTCAGCCGGTATAATCCCCGCACCACCCGGGCCACCAAGCAAGAACCCCGCAAGCAATACGCCACCAAGCAACAACGGCAATATCTGCACGGCGAAGCCCCATGACGATGTAAACCACTCCCGGCTTTCCCCCTTGGCCTTTCCTGTGCTCGTAATCACCGACAGCCCCACCACCGCCAGCACAAACGCGACACTTGGTGAACCGGGCACTGCAAACACGCCCAACGCCGTCACGCCAGCAACTGCAAGCACCTTCCACCACACAACGCCAAACCACAATACCAATGCGACAGCCAGCATAATCGCAAATGCTCCGGCAACAGGCCACTTGTAATTCCAGATACTGGTCAGCACGCCTTCAGCCGGCGACTTGGACACAATCCGCGAGCTTTCAACGCTGATCTCGTCACCCATGTTATCACCACTGGTGAGCTTGACCGTGGCAGATTCAGCCACCGCATCGCCGGTCACCTGGGGTACCTCGACGGCTATCATGCTGCTGCCATCGGTAAGCAGGTATACATGTTCTCGCGGTGCGCCCCAGTTAGCGAATACCAGAATGCCAACCATGGCACCAAAGAAAATACCGTTCTGCCACAGCGGACGCACTACATCGGGAGTTGGCATCGCGGCCTGCACCTGGGCTTTGGCAAGCTCTTCCCTGCGGAATATGAGATGCATCGACACGCCTATAACAACGCTGAACACAATAGCGCCCAGGGCCCGGGCAATCCCCAGTTCCACACCCAGCACACGCGCGGTAAGGATTATCGCCAGCGCGTTAATCGCCGGCCCGGAATACAGAAACGCCGTCGCGGGCCCAAGCCCCGCACCCATGCGGTAGATACCGGCAAACAGCGGCAGCACGGTGCATGAACATACGGCCAGGATCGTTCCAGACACAGCCGCCACCCCATAAGCGACTATCTTGTTAGCCCCCGCGCCAAGATACTTCATGACCGAACCGTGGCTGACGAAGATCGATATCCCACCTGCGATGAAGAACGCCGGTACCAGGCATAGCAGAACATGCTCTCTGGCGTACCACTTCACCAAGCGCAGTGATTCCAGAATCGCGTTGCTGAACCGTTCATTGCCAAGCGGAAGATAGAACAGCACAATAAACCCAGCCAGCATCACGGCCAGCTTCTTCCATTCTTTTCGCCAATCCATTTTTCGCACTCCTCTGGCAGGCAGCGATTTTCTAACTTGCTGCCAGGTTCAATCGCTAACGTTTTCCAATATCGCCATGTCTGCAAGAATTCTGGCACGGACAACTTCCGTCACACAGCTCAGGAACCCCACCACGCAACGCGTCTCCAGCTTGTAGATCACATTCAGGCCATCCTTGCGGGAACTCAGCACTCCAGCATTCACCATCATGCCGAGATGGCGCGACACGTTCGAACGCTCGGCCGACACGCCGCTGGCGATATCGCAAACACACATTTCGCCATCTTTCAACAAATCGACAATGGCAAGGCGGGTGGGATGCCCCAACGCCTGGAACACCTCGGCCTGCAGCTCGTAGAGCTTCTTTCTGTCACAAGTCATGTCAGTTTCTCCCGGGCAATCCCTGCCAAGAGCAAGTTGCCATATATCACTATATGCATATATGCTCACATAGTCAAGTCGATTTACGCGGCCGGTCTGATCCCGAATCCGCTCCAATGGGCAGCTTTCGCTTGCAGACGACCTTGCGCCAAATGTGAATACTGGGCCTTATGCCCTGCAATCTCAATACTTACAGATCTGTCTGCCATTGCGTATCGATTGGACGATGCCAACGCCCATGGCGTATTGGGCGGCGTGAGGATACAATTGGATTAACCTGTCAAGGGAGGTGAATCATGAAAGTGCAGTTCTTCTGCCCGAAATGCGGTAACGAGTTTGACACACCGCAACGCGAGACCGGCCGAAAGATTCCCTGCCCCGGATGCGATGCCGACGTGATTGTGCCTCCGCCGAGTTACGACATGGCCGCCGCCTTGAGCGTTCTGCTTTATACCGCCGGCGGGATAACGATAGTCGTGGGCCTGTTCATTCTGATAAGCACATCGGTGAGGACCGACACCAGCAGGCTGCTCGCCGCAGCCGGGTGCGTACTTGGGGGCCTATCGATTTTCGGGCTGGCTGCCATCGTCACTTGCGTCAGAGACATCGCCCGCAACACGGCATTCCTGCACCCGATGGCTGCCCCGTTGGGAGCCGATCTGGAAGAAGAGTTAGACGAGACTCAGGAAATATCGCAGGAAGACGATGAGCCTGACGGTGACGCTGACGCCGACACTCTCACTGACAAAGACTCTAATCGCCCGGCCAACCAGATTCGCACCTGACGTGGCGAATCGCACACCGGGTGATTCACTCCGCGACGCATAGCGCGGTTTGGAATTGATGTAGCGCAGAAAAAGGCGGCCAGGCATCAAATGGTCTCTCCCATCGCCCGGCCGCCGCGTGTGACAAATGCTATTCGCGTCTGCTACTTCTTGGTGCCTGATTCTTTCTTGCTCGGCTGTGTGCTGGCTCGCGTGCTGGCTGCCAGCATTTCCTTGAACCGCTTCTCGTCCTTGATGATCTCGGTGTGCCCGTCTGCAAAACCGACGCAAATCCCGCCTGGTTCCCACTTATCCAGCTTCTCGTAGAGTACGATTGTGGTGCCGGGGGCTTTGAGGTCAGTGAGCTTACCTGCCGGCTTGATGTACACGTAGCCTGGACCCTTGCGCCTCGGATAACGAGGGTTCGCGAGTATCTTGGCCGGTATGTACTCGCCTTTCTTGATCGCGTCGATATTGTCGGGCATAGCGCCATTGTGATCGGCAGCATACATCGTGGCGCCCATATAGATCCCCTTGATGTACGACCTGGAAGCAGCGAGCTCGGCCTCCGATCTTGCTTTAACGAGAGAGGGCGCCAGCGTCTTGAGAAGCTCCTTCTGACTCATCGACAGCCGTAACTGATCGCCAACCACTTTCGGCATGAGCCCGGCGAACACCTTCTTCGGGTCGCCGAGCACTCTCTTGACCTGGCGATCAGTCGAGATCCCAGCAACGATGCGATCCAATGCTTCCCTGAGCGCCTTGGCCTCTTTGGCACCTTGTGACTGGATGACCAGCTTCACCGATCCCTTGGGCGGACACTCCGCCCCAACAGCACCCCAACGCACACCACGGGTAATCACAGTGCTCGGCCCGCCACCCCACACCGACGGCAACTCTGGCATCATCTCTTCAATAACGCGGCGATTGTCATCCGTTGGAAGCAGCAACGCCTGGGCGGCTGTACCTTCGACGGCAGCGAACGCCTTCGCCATATCAGGTCGCGAGTGAGGCGTCATCGTCTTAAGGCGTTCGTGAATCTCCAAGCGAGCACGAACGACCGCCCCGTTTACAACCTGTGTCAATTGCGTCCGCCCATCCGGTTTCTGGTCGGCCGGCGGGGCCACAGGACCATCGGCCTTTCCGCTATGCATCAGTCCTCGCACCGCTCGCACGTCCATTCCCTTCGTGACGGGGATGAGCATGAAGAACGGCTTGGGGGGAATATCAACCAACGAAACGACAGCGAACACATCTCTCACGCCGGCCTTGACCAATGCGGTGTGTATGCCAATCATCCTCTTCTTCTCGTCGGCGGCCCCTCGTTTTTTATCTTCGTCCATCTTCAGAACATCCCGCTGAATCATGTCAAGGATCGCACCAGGATCCACCTTAGTCAAATCAGCGTGAATCACCACAATCGTCTGTTCATCCACAAATGGCGCGATCATCTTCGCCAACTCAGCCGCCCGCGACGGGCCTTTCGGCGCGGCCGCTGACACTGACGCACATGCCATTGTGAAAAATATGCCGAACATTACGCACGCGCACACCACGATAATTCTCAAACGTTTCATTTACTTATCTCCCTTGGCAGACGATATCGACCTGACTGTAATTTTGTATATCGAACTGTATTTCTGTTGTTGCCACTTGGGAACGATGCATATCAACTCAAAACGATTCGCCGCCACTACCTTGTACTCAAACGGCTTGCCCGTGACAGGGTCCATCGGTGAAGGCGTACCAGTGATGTCCGCCAGTTTCGCCGGCAGCTTGCCCTCGTGGGCGGCTGCGTATGCGCGGACAGCCTCTATGCACTGTAGCACGCGAATACTGCGATCGGCCTTGGCTTCAAGAAATCGAGCCTTGGTCACCGCGGGCAGGAACGTCACCAGCAGATTACCTTTGCCTGCACCCTTCCGCCATTTGCTAAAAGCTTCACTCGACTTGTGCATTCCTTCCGCCGCCTGCCAGTATGGCAAGGCAAGCCACTTGAACATCTCATCTCGCCATTTTCTATATGCATCAAGCTCATAAAACAACATAACTCTCGCCACCGACATTTTCGCAACCTTCTTCGGGTCCATACCCAGCGCGATCAGGGCCTGTTTGCCTTTCGGGTATCCAATGAAGGCGAACGCCACCACCTGATTACGAACACGAATGCCCCAAGCTGCAAGCACTTCATCCAAGGTTTGCTTCGCCAGTTGCACTTCCTCATCTGTCATCTCCAGAGGATCCTTCTCCAAGACCGACTCGCCTCGACCAAGAAACATGATGCGCTCGGACTCAAGACCTCTTCGCATATCCACAATCGGCGAAGGCAATCGTGCAAGCGCCCAGTAGAGATTCAGAGAATCATCCGACTGTATCAGATCGCGCACCTGACTGGTCATCGTGTTAGCAGCTGCAGTACCGACCAGGGCCTGGATGAGAGTCTCCCCATTCAGATGCCTCGCCATCGCATAACCGCTCTTGATCGCCTCAATCGCGCCTGCCGACCGACCCTCGGCAATCGCAAGGCGTGCCTTCAACGCTAGCAGGTTCACCAGGTGCAGATGCTTGTTGAGAGCAGGAAGGGCCATCGAAAGCCCTTCCTCAAAGACAAGGCCCCACTGGCATTCCTTCCGCCTCGCCCCGTATTCGGTGTATTTCACTGCGGCAGCGAACTCCGCCAGAACCCGACGAACCTTCTCCACAGGAAACTTGCTGATCGGTAAATCAAGAATATCAGAAAGCTCTCTCCTCTTCTTCGCATAGTCCAAAGTGCTCTGGTCGACCGCGATATTATACAAAGGAACGGCGCTGCCTTCCTTGAGCTCAAAAAGCCCAGGAAGCAAGCTGTATTTCAGCGCGGGTACAGGCGGAGCCTTTGGCGACACCGTCATCTCGTACACCGTCGGCGATGGCTTGGACTTCTGCTGGCCGTTCTGCACATGATCACCAGACCGAGCCATCAACACCTGTTCAGCGCACGTCAGGGTCACCACCGCCGCCACGCAGATTGTCAGTAATCGCATCTTCATATCCATCTCTCCCTATATCCCTATCCGCTGGATACCTTTCACAAATGATTGCATGAGTGTATTGGTGTCGACTCTGGGCCTGCTCTGATACGGAAAATACTCCCGCATGCTCGCCTTGAATGCCCTGTCTTCTCCGGCGCTGCCCGCAGCCACTTCCACTCGCGGGAAAGCATCCAGATCACCGTTGATTACCTTCGTACGGAGTTCGACATACTTCGCAAGCGCCTCGCTACGACGGGCGAGTTCGGCTTCGTCTACGGGGGCGAGCACCACTACAGGCTGAACCGCACTGCCACCTGATCTTTGGCCCGCACCAGGTATTTGCACGTAGACTACGCGATCTGCGGGGCTCTCAGTCGGCGTGTGCATCGCATTGACGCCAATAGACACACCCAACGCCACCACCAGCACCGCGGCCGCGCTTCGCCACGCCCACATCCCGCGCCGGGTGGACATCTGTCCCGCGCGGAACATAACGCCGTCACGATCCAGATTCGCCTTCGCCGGAGCAAGCTTGCCCAGCGACCTTACCAGTTCCTTGTCCGCGGGTGTCATATCTCTGTCCGGCATGATTCACCCATCCTTTCGCGAATTTCCGCTATTGCGGATCGATATTGATCGTAAACCGTGGAGGTCGCCCGTGAGACGGTGGCGGCGATCTCCTTGAGTGTCATCGAGGCCCATATCCTGAGTATCACCACTTCACGCTGCTCATCCGGCAGCGTTTCGAGAATTCCTTGGGCTACGGCTGCGTCCATCTTGTCGTCGAGCCCGGCGTCAAACCATTGCGGCGAATGCATCGCAACCGCCTGATGGCGTCCTGTCCGCCTGCGTGTAGCTCGCAGTTCGTTCAGGGCTGCGTTGCGAACCGATCTGAACAACCATGCCCTGGGGCTTACCGGCGTCTTGCGAGTCGACATGAGCCTGACGAAAACATCCTGAACCACATCCTCAGCCACCGGCCCGCCAAGCCACTGACGCGCATAAAGCACCATCGCATCGCCATAGGCATCAAACAGCCGGCCGAGATCTCGAATGTCAGGATCAATCCTTCCCATGAACGCCCTTCTACCCTCTACTCAAAAAACACCGCCCGAAGACCATTTTCCGGCGCGAAGGCACAATTTCACAAGGAATTCACAAATGATTCGAGAAAAACGCGGCGAAATTGGATCCACGCGCTCAAAGAAATGCGACCCCCACAACCCCAGCCGCCGAACGATGGTTTGCAGGAAAGGGACTGCCTGATTGGAAATGAGACTGCGAAACTAACGGCCGGGCGGACACGCATGTCCGCCCCTCCTTTGGCGGGCAGGCCCTACGAAGCGCGGTCATATATCTACATACTGACCACTGATGCATTAAAGGGTGCGGCGAAATTGGCGATAAATCCCCCTCGGCCGCTGAAAATGTTACACACATACGATGAAATGCACCAATCTGCACCTTTTTCGACAAAACAATCAGCTCGCACGTCTGCATTGCAATATTTGGCAAAAGCAACGCTTACACTTCCGCAAAAACGCAAGATCATGGCAATTTGATTTACGTGACACTATCGCGGACAAATTTCCCAATGTATTTGCAGAATCCGAGCTGCCTGCGGCTTCGGCCGGCTTCACGGGGCGATTCATGATGGCCGGGGCGACACCTTTGGGAGCGTCATAAAGGCCGGTGGATATCTCGACATCCACTAGTCCAAAAGACGTCCCCTGCCCGTGCCGCCGCGGGGAGTCGTGTTGGGATAGTCCTCATTAATCGTCATCTCAACAACTTCCACAAGTCGTCTTGGATCTGCTACTGGATGCAGTGTGCTGCCTTCAAGCCGCGATTGCACATTCGAGAGCTTCAGGCCCTTCACGATGCAATCGCTGTCCGGGGAGAACACTTCCACCCATGTGGATACGTCGTCGGGATTGTGTTTGTATGTCATCGACATCGGCCCCACGCGCACAAGCCGGTAGTCGGCAGCTTTGGCAAAGTCCGGATCAAAACCCAGTTCAACGCCATCAAGCGTAATATCTTCGGCGTTAGCACCTATCAGCAATGACGCCTCATCAGTCGGCTTTTCAAACGCAATATCACGCAGGTGGATTCCCTGCATGTTTCCGATCGGGTCGCAGAAATCGTTATCGCGGCCGACTTCGAGATTCGGCTGATCGTACATTTTGAACGTGTGCACGCCACTGATATTCCGGAATACACAATCGCGAATATCGCATGCTGTTTTCTGCCCGTCATCGAACGTCTTCGTACCGGGCAACATTCTAATTTCCGACCAGCGATGGCCAACCACGCCACGAACATTCTCCACCAACACGTTTGATATCGTCCCAAACGCGACCGTGGAGTTCTTCCAGTCCCAGGCATTGAGGGCAACCATGTCATCACCAGTTACACCGCCGAGATCGCGAATGATACCGAAACTGCTTGGCCCGTTAACGTGCACACCATCGCGGTGCGTATCGTCAAAACTAATACTCTCGACATAGAACTCACAAGCCTGCCCGAACTGTATGCCGTATGGACGACACTGGCGAATCGTGACACCTCGGACGCTGACCCGCCTGACATTGTGTAGATTTATCGTTCCGTGTGCCCCATGGATCGAGTTTTCCTTATCCGCCCATCCGCGTACATTACCGTTATACTCACCGGGCATTGTCGCCAGCGTGGTCCAGATTCCGCCCTGGATACTGATATCCTCATCAGCGTCAACAGACTGCTCCACCGGCGCGTTGGCGCCCGAAACCATTGACGCATTGCGGACCATGCAAGTGTTGGTATGCGGTTTGAGTCTGATTTCCGCATTTGGATCGACAACCAGGCGACGGCCTGTCTTCAGGATAATCGGCCCGTCCAGATAGTATGGCTCTGCGCGATAGGGGATATGAACGCTACCGAACTGCTCGAGTGCAAGATTAATGGCATCGGTCCACAGCTCTGCCGTTACCGCCATCTCGCGGGGCGATCCGTCATCACCCGGCCAGGTTTCCGACCAGGAATCAATGCGAACGGCATCACGAAATGCAGTAACGCAACAACCCAGTTCGAGGGGCCACTGATCTGCATGACCAGCTTCGGCAAGAAAAGGGACATCTGATAATCTGCTGAGAATTTCATCACAACTGCTCATGCGACCAACTCCACAATGCCACTGGCGACCATCCGGGATTCTGCCACAGGATACCCGCGTCCGCAGTGGGGATGCAAACCGTCTTTGCGGACAATCACACAAACTTGCGCCACAACAGGCCCGAGAAGAACGCGACGAAACCAGACATGCACTCAAACACGCTAAAATCGCACGCAAAAGCCCGCTCGACACTATCCTTTGCCTGGCGAGCCTTGCTGTGAAGTTTTATTGTTTGGCGACGTTAGTCTGCGAATTGCTTAAGCTCCTCTGCATCGCAGGCTTCGGCTTTGAGCTCGTTTGTGGTGATATTGTACTGATTCTCGCCCTTTCGCCCGTGCTTTTCTCTTGTCACTCCCCATGCTCTCGCCTGGACCTGATAACACGAACACCTGTCAACCGTGCGATTCACTCTCCAGCGTCTGAGCTGCAAGTCGGCCGGCGTCCGGTACTGCGCCGCAACCCGGCAAGTCATGGGCGGTAGCTTGTGATGGGCCAGACAGCACAATCGGTTTGTCCGCAAGATCCGTGGCGTAGAATCGATCCGTCGGGAACACGTCTGCCGGATACTTGATATTGTCCAGTGTCGCAAGCGCCAAGCACTGGTTGCCGCCTACCGCCGATTCCAACATGCCGCCTATCCAGCACGGGACATCTGCATCCCTGCAAAGATCATGAATCGCCAGCGTATTGGTAATCCCACCCACCCTGCCCGGCTTGATATTCACCCATCCGCACGCACCTATCTGGATCGCCTTGCGAGCCTTGGCTACAGATGTGATGCTCTCGTCGAGGCAAATCGGCGTGCTGATCTGCTCCTGGAGCGTTGCATGATCGATGAGATCGTCATTCATCAGCGGCTGTTCTATCATCGCCAGATCGTAGTTATCGAGTTGCTTCAGCATGTCGATATCATCCAGCGTGTAGGCACTATTGCAGTCAACGTGGAACACTGTCTGCGGAAAAGCCTCGCGAACAGGTCCTATCATCTCCAGTTCCCATCCGGGGCGATATTTCAGCTTAACGCGTTTGAATCCCGCTTCGACGGCTTGGGCGATGGTCTCTATCAGCAGTTCCACGCTTTCCATGATCCCGAAGTCTGCGCCCACATCCACAGTAGGCTGCTGCCCACCAAGCGTTTGCCACAGCGGCTCTTGGCGGCTTCGTGCGTGAAGATCCCAACAAGCCTGATCGAGAGATGCCTTTGCGAAGTTGTTACCCTTCACATGCGACAGGCGATCCTGCAGTTCTTCCCCCGAGCCTATCTCCTCGCCGATTAGTGCGGGTGCAAGGAACTTGTTGACTACCAGAAACGCACCGGCTGCGCACTCGCTGGAGTATCCCGGGCTACTCCAGGGCGTGGCTTCTCCCCAACCGAAAAACTCGCCCGAGCGCATACGCACCAGGACAGTCTCTATAACCGCATCATTACCGAACGCCGTGCGGAACGGGTATATCAGCGGCATTTCCACTCTATAGACATCTATGGCATCAATCTTCATAGCTTTCCACCTCGGGTTGCTCGACCTCAAGCCGGTACGCTCATGCGTCTTGACTGCCCGCGAACCTGCGGGTCAGCACAAGCCGGTCCTCGTTATCCCTATAATACCCCTTCACAAACTTGTGATCAGTGAACCCCCATTTCTCGTAGAGCTTAATCGCGCCCTCGTTGACAGGATCCACTGTGAGAAACACATCCACGCCCATGCCATCTATTTTCGACAGCAACGATTCGAACAAGCGAGAACCCACTCCGTGCCCGCGGCATGCTTCGCTCACCATCGCCTTATGCAGGCAATACCCCCCATCAGTGCAGGCAAAGGCCAACACGGCCCCCACGATTTCACCATCACGCCTGGCTACGAACGTAAGTGCATGTTCGCACCATATCCGCCAAACATGCTCACCATCCGGAATAAACTCCGAGTTGCGGTTCTGCCGCCATGCAAGGCGGTCGAGTGCAGCTATCTCTAGAAAGTCGCCAGGGGCACTTGGCACAATATCAATCATCACGTGTTTCCCTTGAACTCCGCCAGCCACTACGAATCCAGCATCGCCTTCATCCAGCAATATACCGTATCGCCGATCTGCTTGTAACCGGGGTCGGCCGGGTGTATCGCTTATCAATCATCATCAGATTCCCGTAAAGAACAGGGCCCGCCTGGCAGCGAGCCCCATGAATTCAATTATGCCACAATCCCATATCACACTAACCATACTGGCAATATGTGGCAAGAGCGATCTGATCGCAATGCGTATTTTTCGGCCGACGCGTCCTAGCATTCCGTTGAAAAATGGATCCTGTCGCGAGTGCGCGGAATTTCGCCGAGCACCAAGGAACGGAAACGAAGGCAATTCCGGTGAATTGTCGAGTTTTCGTGACGCAGACGCACAGGTGAAAGGCCTGCCCGCCGAAGGAGGGCCCCCGCGCAGCAAGAATGGCTTTTTCAACGGGCTGCTAAAGCGTGGACCCGAGACCAACCGGCGAATCGCCCGCCATCTTATGCACTCCGTCGTGCGGATCGAAAAGCCCGCCCAATCGCGGCAGCCACGCCTCGTTGGCAGCCGGCGTGAACTGTGGCGAATTCAGCTCGACATCATTCACCATATCTATATGGGATGCGAACAATGCGGCATGAATCATCGAAATGCCGGGGTTCGTAAGGTCCTGCAGCACCACTGGCATATTATGCTGCTTCGCCCAAGCGGCCGACACCAGTGCAAAACTATGCCCCTTGCAGGTCTTCAGGGCGAAACCGGTCCAACCCTGTTCTTCCGCCAACGGCATCATCGCCAAACCTGTGAGGCCTTCGTCCAGCATCACCGGCTTGAGCTTGCCGATTTCGTGCCAATCATACTGGTGAACCGTGATGTCTCTGCCGGTCGGCTGTTCGAGATACTTCAACGCCTCGAACGCCTCGGCGTCGATCTCCTTAAGATGCGTCAGATAATTCAGAACGCTGTTGGCGTTGGGATTGCCTTCATTGGTATCAATGCTGATCCACGGATCCACCACGCCAAGCGCCTTGACTCCCCGATATACCTCGGCCGTGCGTTCGGCGTCAGCGCGATCATCCTTCGCCAGCAGTTTGATCTTGAAGCAACGATAGCCGCGATCCTTGACCCACGGCGAAACATGGGTCAGGGCGAATCGTTCTTGCCGACAATGATCCATGCCTTCAGATCGCGTTTGGGCTTGGTAATGATCTTGGCGATCGCTCCACAGGCATCATTGCCTTCGAAGTATGAGTCCACACTCGGCAGTGCGACCGGCTCGTCATAAAAGTGGAACGCTGATTTGCCAATCGCGATACCGACTGCATCGTGAATCGCGGCATCAAACGGGCTGGCGCACATTGCGCGAGCGAGCACCGGCGGAGTCTGCTCATGACAGACACTCTCGTGCATCCGCATGCCCAGCTCCAGCGGATGATGAGCTTCCGCCCCACAGTACTTCCACAGGTTGGCGGCGATGTCTTCGCAAAGATCCCGCAGAATCTTGTCACGCTGTTCGTGGGTGTATGCCGGATCCGGCCAGGACCACAGATCACTCAGATAGATCGACCCCCTGCCGATCGCTTCCTTGCCGTCGACTCGCACGGTTACCGTAGCAATCGCCTCGGTGACTTCGGATATCGAGCCGGTGCTCAGCACGAGCGGTTGAATGAGTGACTGCACCACGAACTCGACTTTGGCGTCGAGGATTTCAGTATTCATTGACATAATCTGAACTAAATAAGGCACCGTCCCTAATTACGATGGCCACCCGCCCAACATCTATCGCGACGCTTTCTACACCAGGAACTGCCCCAGCCGCAGCACCCAATCGCCATCGGGCGTGGGCGTATCAAACTCCTTTAGTGTCAGTCGCCTGACGCTTGAAGCGGCAATACCGAATGGGACGCCGCTGTTTGCCGGCTGGAGGCCTGTAATCCTGATGGTCTTGATATAGGACGCTGCGACGTTGCTGTTGAGCATCGCAAACTCACCAAACAGAGTTCTTCCAGTCACGATAAATGTACCAATCTCACCTGCCCCCGTCTCAACGTCCTTCAATTCCGGCAGATCAAGAACGCTGTCGGCCTGCCCATCGATGCCCTGCACATCAGCCTGGTATGTATCACTGAACGTGCCGGCGAACACACATGAATTGCGAATCGCTCCCACTGTGACCCTTGATATGTCACCGCGAGAGAATATTCTGCTCCCGTCCACCTGCCCGGTAACGCTGAGCGAACCCAAAGCCTTTGTGCGCGAGCCGGGTATCCGCTCCTGCAACACGCCAAGCTCCGCCCCTATCATCGAACCCCTTACCCGAACACTCTTGGCTGACTGAGCGTGAACAGTTCCGGTGAAATCACCCGTCACCGTCAACTTGCCCAAATCTCCGCCCAGATTCACCACGCCACAGAAGTCTCCCCTGGAACTGATAGACTTGGCTGCGCCCGATGCATTAAGCGACCATCCACTCGCGATTGATGCCGCCTTGACTCTCCCAATATCGCCTTCTATATTCCAGGTAGAATTCCCCAGCACACCTGACACCTTGGCATTCGACAAGGCTCTGCCCCTGGATGCACCCTCGCCGCTAAGCGTCAGCGACACTGCCAGATCACCGGAGGTTCCGGCTTTCCTGTTGCCCTTTGTTATCAGGCTCGATACCCATCGGGTGTTCAGCAAGCCCCCATCCCACCGCACAGCCGACACCCTGCCAACAGAACCTTTGAGGGCAAGTATCTCGCTGCCCAGGATATCTCCACCAATTGAAATGCGGCCAATTGCCTGGCCCTTGCGATTGCCAGTGATATTGATATCAGCGGCGAACTCACCCGTGGAAGCAACCAGACCCCTTCTACGGTTCGCTTTCCTGACCTTCGTACTGAGCTTGCCGATCCATGGAGCGGTGATGACCTCTACGCTGGAATCCACATCCAACCACTCTGCCGCCAGCAGTGACGTGATGCCAATGCCATTGGACTCAACCGAACAATCCACCACGCTACCAAGTGTTATCCTCACGCAATCGCGATCCGTAGTAGGTGCGCCCAAAGTGTTCAAGCGAATATCTCCGCCGAGCACATCTCCCAGCATGATCGTGCGAACCAAGCCTTCGATTTCAATATCGCCAACTACATTTATTCCCCTACCGCTGATTGCTCTCAACGAGTCGATAACCCCATTCGTATCGTCGCTCACAATACAGCCAATGTCAGTACCGGCTTCTTTACCACCTTTCGATCTGACACTCAGCGTGGTTTTTGCCCCTGTCCCATCGAGCATGATCTGCCCTACTTCCAATGCAAACCCCGTAAGGTCAACCTTGCCCCGCCTGTCCGGCAGGAGCTGTTCAAGTGGGAGCATCTCTTCCAAGGTGAAATTTACCATCGCACTACCGTCACCCCTGAGCGAAACAGTTACCAGCGAACCATCGAAGTCGGTGTACATCAGCCTCTTGGCTCCGCCATCGCCAATTTTAACTCCCTGCCAGTCATTGACCTCCAGCGCAATTACTTCTCCCCTGATGCTGAAGCTGTACGGGCTCTCGTCGGCATCGTTGCTGATTAAGGTAATATCGCCGCCATAGACACCGGGCGAATCGCTTTCGAAAAGCACGTTGAACAAGTCCGACTGCCCCGGCTGAAGCGATGACACCAATCCCCCACCGACAACCCGGAAACCATCCGGCAAGGCTAGCGTCCCAAGATTCAGGACATTTCCGCCGTCATTGCGCACGGTGAATGTCCGCAACGGGCCGTTACCACCTTCCAGTACACTGCCGAAATCCACCACTACCTGCGAACCGTCCGCTATCTCCTGCGAACCCAGCAGGACCGTTACCTCGGGCGGGATATCTATGCTGGCTTGCACGCTCAGCGTGTCGGTATCGCTGCCCCCTTCACCATCGCTAACCTGCAAGCTCACTGTGTATGTGCCTTCTTGCACAAACTCGTGCGTTACGTGCTGGCCGACATAATCTCCGCTACCGTCGCCAAAATTCCATGTATAAAACAGGCTATCGTCGCCGGCATCGGCCGCAAATGCCGAGAAGCCTGCCGCCTGGCCGACCTTGGGCGAGGTATCACCCAGCACTGACGTTATCGTCGGCGACACGTTACTAACCGTCACGCTCACCGTATCGTCCCACGTTCCGCCTTGCGAGTCTTCGCCATGGATACTGATCACGCCGCTGCCATCATCCGCACCAGATACCGTCACAACTTGCGGAGTATTCCAGTTGTCCGGCGAGAAGGTAAGTTGAGTCTTGTCAAGCTCGGCCGCCGCTCCATCGGTTGTCGCGATGGCCAGCGTAACCGTGACCGTCGCTTCCGGCTGAATTGCCAATTGAACACTGAAGTTGCCGGATGAGCCTTCGGCGAATTCCACGCTGTCGGCCGAAACCAGCAGATCCTGCTCTGGCTCTGCCGGAAGGACTGTAATATCCACCGTAGCCGACGCGCTCAGCCCACCGGAATCCTCTATCGTATATGTAAGACTGTCGCTGCCGAACCAATCTGTGTGCGGAGTGTAGAGAATCTCTCCATTCTGGATAACGGCAGTGCCATGAGCCGGCGAGCCGGGATCGGTCAGCGAAATGGTGTCTCCAACATCCGGATCAGTGTCATTGTCCAATACGGCAATGCTCACGCTTGAGTTGTATTCCGCAATAGCAGCGTCCGCTGTGGCGACGGGAGGATCGTTCTGGAAGTTGACCGACACCGTTACCTGGGCCGATGACTCCAGACCGGCTGCATCGGCAATTGTGTACTCAAACGTGTCGTCGCCAGTCCAGCCGTCGCCCGGAGTATACGTGACGCCCCCCCCTGAGATCACAACGCTACCACTGGTACCTTGCATCACTTTGGTTATTGTCAGATTATCGCCCGCGTCCACATCCGTATCGTTGGCGAGAACATCAATATCGACGGCCACGTTGTCCCATGTCTCAGCAACATCATCATCAGCAATGGGCGCGTCGTTCTCGGGTGAAACCACAACAGTGACATCAGCGGTTGCAGAACCTCCATTGAAATCATGCACCACATAAGTAAACGTATCCGTGCCGAACCAATCGTCGTCGGGCGTATATGTAACCAGATCACCATCATGGGTTACAGTGCCATGATCTCCCTGCTTTACGCTCTGGATGCCCAGAACATCGCCTGTGTCTGGATCGGAATCATTGTCAAGAACGTCCACTGCGACCGGAGTATCCTCCGCCGTTGACGCCGAATCCTCAGCGGCAATCGGCGGATCATTCACCGGCAAAACGATAACCGTGACCGTGGCAGTATCCACGCCCTGGTTTCCGTCAGAGATCACGTATTCGAACGTATCTGTACCAAACCATCCGGCAGGTGGCGTGTACGTCACATACGTGTCGCCATTCACAACGGAACCGCTTTCCGGCCGGCTGACGAGAGTTATCATCAGCACATCGTCAGGGTTAACGTCAGTGTCATTTGCGAGTACATCTATCGTTGTTGCTCCGGCGTCTTCGTTAAGCAAGGCCTCATCGTCAACGGCATCGGGCGAAACGTTTATGCCAGAAACGCTCCCGCTGGCCACAACGCTCGCTGACTGCGCCGAGCCATCCGAAGCAGCCACGCTGAACATGTCATACTCCCCATCGGCTGGGCCGGGAGTCCAGACGAAGCTCTCTCCGGCAGAAAGCGTATCACCGATTGCGAGATCTGTGCCGTCTTTAGTAACCCCGGAATTCACAGCCGTCACCACAAAGTGTATCGGGTCGACTTCAGCGTCGGTCACTCCGGAATGCGATATCAGGTTGTCATATGAAATCGTATATGGTATCAGGCCAGTGCCCTGGAAAGGGCTGATGTTCACGAGATGGGGCGCATCGTTGACGGCGGCTACATCTACCGCAACCAGAACACCCATCGCCGAGCCATCTATACCGTCCCACGCCTTGACATAGAAGGCACCCTGAACCCCGTTTGAATCCTTGAGTGGGGTCCATTCCAGGCTTTCGCCCGGGCCCAGCAGGGTCATGCCAGGAATCACGTCCTGCCCATCCTTCTTAACAGTCCCGCCTGGCACCGACTGCACACTGAACGTGACCGACTGCCCATCAGGATCAGACTCGTTGGCTGCCACCGCCAGAGATTCGTAAGTTATCGTGTACGGAGTATCCTCAGTTGCGCCGGACAGAGTGCTTATGGTACTCAGTGTTGGCACACCGTTGACCGTCCCGGGCGGGCTCATCCCAAAGTCCACATCAGACAACGTCTCCCCTGCATCTACCGTCACCTTTCGCCTGCCCGTGCCCACGTAACCCAATTCAAGTGAAATATCCGACGTGCCCGCTGCCAGGGAACCCACCGCCAGTGATGGCTGGATCGTAATGGACACTGTCCCGTCGTCGGCAAGGTCGGCAAGCATGGTCTGCGGTATGGTGATGGTCCGCACGGGAGATGGGTCAGGAGATTGGACGCCCTGAATGCCGGCGTTCAGATCGTCCATGTTGAACATGATCTCAATCCGCGTCCCCTCTGCATAGACCATCAGGTACTCATTGGTATCACCCAGGTCGGCTGTCACCGCAATGGTGAGCGTCGCATCGCTTGCGGGCTGGGAGGCATCGAGGAAGTCAAATACAGGGTTGTCGCCGGCCGGGTGATAATAGATCGTCCCCGACTCGGCCAGCGTGCTGTTGTAGTTCAGCGACGGCGACGTCAGTACCCAATCCGGCTGAACCACCACGTTAATATCATACGTACCATCGGCTACATCAAAGCTGTAGTACCCAAATACTATTTCGCCATCAATCTCGACACTCTGGGTGGTTGATGTGTCCAGCACTGCCTGCGTCTCATGATCGATAAGCTCAACCGTCATCCCATCGATGCCGACATCGCCCGAATCATGCTCGCCATCACCGTTGAAATCCTTCCATACTATGCCTTCTACCTTGGCAGATTCCTTGTGCGAACCGAAGTCCATATCGGCGATTATTTCGCCGGGAGCCCCGTCTACCAGTTGTGAACCGTTACCGCCAAACGTCAGTTCGACTTCAATGAACTCCTGTTTGTCAGCACCCTCACTAACCCCGGCCGATGGTTCCACACGCACGACCACTTCACCATCAGCCAGCATCGATATTATGTCGGCATTGCTGATCGTGATTGTCTCGGTTGCAAGCGTGTAATACTTCCCCGTACCATCCTGCCCCGTGTGGGCGTTGTAGAAGGTTGCCAGTTCGGTATCGTCCGCGAACACCGTGACATACTCGGAGAAACTATCCAAGTCGCCGATTGTGGATAACTTCAGCGTGACTGCACCTACAGGGCTGACGGATGTCGCGAAAGTAAAATCCCTGGGATTGTCCCCGTAGAGCGTATCATATTCCTCGTAGCTCGCTGAGTATTCTGACGCCGGAGATGTCTGAACCCACCCACTGCGAGTCTCTGTTCTTACCTTGTAGCTGCCAGCCGGCACAGTGAAGCTGTAATACCCGCTGACAGTCTGCCCATCAACATCCGCATCCTCGGTCGTAGCCACATACGCTATCAGGTCCGTGGACGTGTCCACAAGCTCCACGGTAACGCCATTTTCGCCATCATCTCCCGCATCGCGAATACCGTCGGCATTGACGTCATGCCAGAGGACCCCTGATATCTCCATTTTGGCGCAATCACAGCCGAAATCCTTGCCAGTAAGATCCCCGTTGACAACATCCAACGTGTAAACACCAAACTCCGGAGAAACTACTTCCCATTCTGCTGGCAATTGCAACGAAACGCTATAAGAACCGCTTACCAGATCAAGAAACTCATATTGCCCGCTCTCGTTGGTGGTTGCCTCCAAAGCAGTGCCATCCAACTGCACTACCCAACCGGACAAGGCGTCTTCACCCTCATCCTGCACACCATCGCCATCGGCATCCTGCCAGACAGTTCCGCGTATCGCGCCGCGTTTGTATCCGCCGAAGTCCAAGTCGTCCAGCGCCTGACCACTGCTGATAGTCGCAACGTGAACTCCGCTTGACGGGTGCGTGTCGGTCCATCCATCTCGCGGCTGGGAGCGAACGTCATAGCTGCCCGCACCAACATTCACGAACTGGTAAGCACCGTCGGCCGCAGTTATCGCGGTATCCACAACCGCACTAGTGCTGGAATCTACAAGCTCAATAACCCATCCTTCGATTCCGGGCTCGCCCGAGTCGCGATCTCCCTGTTCGTCCAGATCATGCCAGCGGCTTCCGCTAATTGTGCTGGTCGCGAATGAACCGAAGTCCAGATCGTGAATTTCCTCGCTATCGATGATCTCTACGGAAATGCTCTCGGCTGTGGTTGCCTGGCTGGCCGCGTCCAGCACGGGGCGAACCAGATATGTGCCCGGCGGCACATCGACAAACAGCAAAATGCCCACTTCATCAAGCTCATGGACATCGTTTTCGTTCAGGTCCATGGTAATGGTTTGCCCTGTAGCCACAACGGTTCCGCCCGGGTCGCTCAGGAGCTGGACGGTAACACCATCTATCCCCGCATCGCCCGGATCGCGAACACCATCGCCATTGGCATCGTCCCAAACGCTACCCCACAACATTCCCGACAGCATAAGCCTGGGTTCGAAGGACTCCATGAGCGCATGACACGCTACATGTCGCTGCCCATCCACATGTGAGGATACGGATCTATCCCGTCGAGTCATTGTCTCGTTCTCCCGCCTGCGTGCCACCTCTCGGCCGACACTGAAGGCGCACATCTCCCATCCAGGGCTCCGACATCGCGCATGTCGAACCCAAGCCCATCTGCCATAGTGCAATACGTGTACCAGAACCCCGCCGATCCGCCGCATACATCTTAACTTCAACCCATAGGAATGGTTATGTTGGAGCATATTCTTTGTTGACAGCGTGATTATCGGACGTTGTGCGTAAGAAAAACGCCCCTTGCCCGACGAGACTGCAATCACATCTCTTCAGCCAGTGCGGCATATACCCGCCTTGCAGACCTATCGATGCGAGAAATACTCCCGCACGATCGTTCGATATTCGGCGGGCACCTGTTTGCCCCTGCTGCCTGCAATAGCTCGAGCAGCAGCCGCTGACCAGGCATCGGCGCGGGTTGCCCTGTGTGGTTGTGTCTGGGAGAACGAAACGGACTCCGATTCACCCCGAGCCTTGGCTGCGTAAGCGGGATCCCACACATATACTACCTCACCTGCAGCAGAGGGCAGCAGGCTTCCTTCACGACTTGACACTCCAGCGTAGCCTGAATCCCGCCCGCTGGCAGGTGCATTTGGGCTTCTGACTGCGGACAGCACCAACTTCGCACGTGAGATATCGGTTATTCGCCCGCCTGCTATCGCCAGCTTGCCGAGAATATCGCGAAGCGTCTCTTCGTCTGCAACTTCAACAACGTGCGCCGCTGCCAGCAGCTCAACCGCGTTGGCGACATCCGCATTCCCCGCGGTCTTCAGCAATTGCACGAGTTTCGCTCGTACATTGGCATCTGCTTGTTCGCCGCCGACCGAAGCAGTCACCGGCTGCGAGGCCAATGCCAGCAACACCACGCACAACACACACGCCAAGAGCCCAGCCCCATAAAACCGCCGACTTCGCGTCCACAGGTTGACCGACAAAGCGGACATCTCGCGTTCGGCGTTTGCGTACAACCAGATCGCGGCCGAGTCACTGCAACCCTGCAAGGCAAGTTCCATTGCAGTCAAGAGCTGTTGCTTCATGCCGCCGCGTTTTTCGATGAGCCTGACAGTATCCAAAACACCCGGCCGGCCTAACGCCAGCATAACAACAGCGCCGCCCAAAGCCCCAATCGGCAAAAGCAGCAGGAGTCGCCAATCACAGCCCCCCCCCCATACCAGGCAGCCACTTACCCACAGCGCCACGAGTACCACGCTTGCGATAGCGCCACCGACCGACCACTCGATGCACAATCTCAGGATCCACGAAATGCGCAATGATTTGCCGCGCATCAGGATTCGCTCTGCTGAAATGTTCCGTGTCATTGCGGATTCCTTGTATGCTGCCAGCACGCCCGGCGGAACGATGAATCTCAAGGCAATGCCATCATACAGGCTACTGGAATCCTATGCACGCCCAACCCACACCGCCAGCCGTAACATGGTTACTTCTTTGCGGCCTCGGCCGGTTTGACAGCCGGGGCTTTGGTCACGGTTTTTGCCGCAGGAGCAACTTTCTTCTTCGCCGGAGGTTTGGCTGGCGCCTTGACTGCTGGCTTGGCAACAGGCTTAACTGGCTTGGGGGCTGCGGGTTTTGCAGGAGCCACCGCAGCGACGGGTGCCTTGGCAGCAATCTTCGTAGCACTCACAGGCAATGGTTTCTTCGGCGCAGCCGTAGGAAGCTTCTTCGGTTTCGCCCTGGGCGGGATTGTGTACTTGTTCATCATGCGGCCGCGAAGTCTATAGGGATTGGGCATGAGCGTGGAACTCTGTTCCAGCACGCGACCATCGCGATCGTCAGTGGTATCGGCAAGATACCCCTTGCGTTGATCGTTGGCTGCAGACCGCAACTGGTCGGGAGTATCAAGGATATACGGAGTTATAAAAATCAACAGCTCGCTCTTCACGCGTGTTTTCTTGGTCTTCCTGAACGCGGCCCCAACATATGGAATATCGCCAAGGACAGGAACCTTCTCCTCAGTCTCCTCAATAGCGTCGCCAATGAAACCACCCAGGCAGACGGTCTGCCCATCTCGCACTTTCACGCTAGTGGTAGCGCGGCGGTGGATTAGAATCCTAGGTGCAAGATTCTCACTAATGGCGAAGGTGTCTGCACTGATATCGTCGATGAACTGGTCTATGTCCATGCGGATATAGCCGGCCGCGTTCACATGCGGAGTGACCACCAATCTTGTAGCCACTTGCTCATATCTGACGGTCGAGGTTGTCGCACCGTCGGAAGCCACACTGGAGGTCTGAATCAGCGGAACCCT
>CBDUQP010000002.1:0-65075 GCA_965369385.1 uncultured Phycisphaerales bacterium | reverse complement strand
TCAAGATGAGTTCCAGCAAGAATACATCGCATCTGCTGGTCAAGCTGGCAGGCGACGCCGGTCAGTTGGGCATAGCCGTCGGCACGCACAGCGTATTGCTCACCGGCAAGACGGCGTCCCTTCTTTCGGGCAATGTCAGCGTCAAGATGAGTTCCAGCAAGAATACATCGCATCTGCTGGTCAAGCTGGCAGGCGATGCCGGTCAGTTGGGCATAGCCGTCGGCACGCACAGCGTATTGCTCACCGGCAAGCTGTCGGGGGTAAGCGAATTCGGATTCACGCTCAACGAAGCCGCAATCCGCGGGGCCGACTTTATCGGGCGATACGCCTCGGGCAAGGAAAGACGCGGTAAGCTCGTAGTTGACGCGGTCTACAGGAATCCCACGCTTGGCGGTCTCAGGAGGCTGCATCTGGGCGGCGAAGGCGTTGGCGATATCACCATATCATCCGTTGGCAGACGTGTGTTCGCTTTTGAGGACACGCGACGCAATCCCAAGTTCGCCAACCGCAGGGTGTTCGTGAGGCCCGGCGACAGGGGCGCTGAATTCTCATTGCGAATTGCCTTCGGCGATGGTCAGGATCTGGCATTCACCACCGTTGACATGCGAAGCAGTTGCAATATGGACTTTGCCGATAACGCATCTGGTGACGGCGTGGGCGGCTGGTTTGACGAGGGCTCCACCAATGATTTGGCCGATTTTCCCGTTGGCAGGCGAATGTTCAAGGGTATCGCGTTCGACGTGATAGACCCAGCCGCCAACCACGGCAAATCAACCATAATCATCAAGGGCAGTGCCAGGCATGGCGAGAGCTTCCCGCGACAGGTTTCTGTTCCGCTCGAATCTGTAACCGCAGGCGGCTTGCACGTCCTGCACGCTTCGGGATGGAGCGGGCCTCGCGATATGGGCAAGGTCATCGGTGCGTTTGTGATCTGCTATGCCGACGGGAAGACCGAATCGCACGAGATAATGTTCGGCCGCGACAGCCTGAATTTCTGGGGCACCGAGTCGGCTGAGAACTTCATTTCCGTATGGGAAGGTTCCAACGCCAAAGCCCGCATCCGCATCGGTCTGTCGAGCTTCCGCATAAAGCGTCCGGGCGTCGCGATAAAGGCCATCCGCATAGAAAAACGTGGCGAAGGCAACGCCCTGAACGGTATCGTGGCGATGACGCTTTCCAGTAAGTGGCTGAGATTGCCAGCCCCCCCGCGGTCCGCCGGTCCGCCGGTGCTGCCGAAGTTGCAGTATCGCATCGGTAGCGGAGCCGGTGTCGTCGCCGGATGGCTGGACCCCAAGAAGCTCAATGTGAAGGGCATCACCGCCACGCGCGGTTACGGTGTGGTGCCCGGCCAGGACGATGTGCTGCTGATGGGGGCCAAGCTCAACGGGATTACAAAAGGTGTTCCCAACGCGGCCGAGGCAAAGAAGATTGTCGATTTCGTGAAGGGCGGCGGATCGCTCGTAATAGCGCGGCCGCCGGTTAAAGAACTCGGCATCCTTCGCGAAATAATGCCAGTCACGCTCGCCGGCAAGCTCCCGGTAATCGTCGCCGACAAGAAAGACTGCATAACAGTTGAGCCCGTTGACGCGAACCACCCGATGTTCGTCGGCATCGACATGCGAAACTACCTCGCCCAGCCGTATTACTTATCCGGTCAAGGTCGCCAGGGGCGCCGAGGTAATCGCGAAGTTCTCCAACGGGATGCCTGCGATTGTGCATGGGCGAGTTGGCAAGGGTCGCGTGCTGTTTATTGCGATGCCATATGATTTCAATTCGTATATGGGCATCATCGCCATGTACCGTTGGTCATGGGAGAAGGCCAATTACTACGCCCAGATGCTCTACTGGCTCACCGGCCGCGAGGACACCGCCAGGTTCCTCGGCAAGATTCCCGTTATCCAGCGCGCGCGTCAGGACGTGTTTGACGTTCACTCGCGCGTGATCGCGGATTTGGAAAATGTGCGGGCATTGGCTGTCTATCTGGGCAAACCAGGCGTAGTCGCACCGCTCCAGAAGGAAGTCAGCAGGATTAACGCTCTCGTTCAGGACGCCGACCGCATCTACACTCACTTCAAGCTCGCCGAAGCTCTCTCGCAGTACGCAAAGGCCCTCGCCGCCAGTCGCGATCTCGCAGACAGAACGGAGGTTGCGGGCAAATCGCTGAAGAACGAAGCCGCCGCCGGCAAGAAGCTCACGCCGATCATTGTGAAATCCGGCAAACCGGCGAGCGTTGGCCCGCACGGTAATGGCGTTTCGTATTGCAGCGGGTTCAACTCCAATCACGGCGTTCGCGAGCATGCCATCAAGCGAATGATGGAGCAGATGGAGATTGTCGGCTTCAATTCGCTGGCTGGGCATGTTTCGATGGTCTACTTCGTGAAACGCAAAGCCGACGCTACCACGGTGGACGATGAGGATCTGAACCTGTGGGTGTATGACGATCTGATTCGTGCCTGCAAAGACAAGGGGTGGAATGCGTTCATCAGCGTGGATCCGAGCGACTACTTCGGCTGGACTGGCGGGGATTATTCATACTTCCACAAGGGCGTCCCGTTGGTAGCCAAGCCGTACGAAGTCAGCAAAGGTCGCTTTCGGTATTCGCCCAACTATACCAGCGAGCTGTTCCTGTCTCGCCGCCAGGCGGTTCTCGAGAAGGTAGTCGAGTACTACAAGAACACGCCGGAAGTGGTCGGCTATGATGTGGACAACGAATCGTCTCCAGGGATGATGCAGTTTGCCGGGCCCGTGGCGGAGTTCCGAAAGTGGTTGGCGAAGAAGTACAAGACTGTTGCCTCGCTGAACAGAGTGCATCGCAGCAGCTATAGGGATTTCGATACAATCGTTCCGCCGGCATTCGAACTGCTTCGCAAACATGGCATGGGGCCGAAAGCTCGTCGCGCGATGTGGCACGAGTGGCGACAGTTCGAAGATGACGTCTACGTGAACCATTTTCGCCGGGACTATGAGACCATCAAGCGGATCTCGCCTGACAAGTACGTGCGAGACCGCCTCAGTGAACTCACTACCGCCGGCATGCCCAACACAATCGCAAGCCGCGCCCGCGCACCTTACTACCGTCTCACGAAACACCTCGATGTCGGCGGTGTTCATATCTGGAGCCTGTATTCGCTCGACCAGATGCGGGCCCAGTGCAACAAGGCTACCCCCGGACTTTCGGAATATTACATGCTCGGCGTCGACGGCCCGTATGACTTCAAGGGCACGTTGCATCGCGGGCCGGACGGCCAGTGGGCCATGCCTAAGCTCAGTAGCGAGAACGTGAACATGGCGGCCGCCGCGCGCAACTTCTGGACATGCATTTCGCGCGGCGTGCGAACCTTCCACATTCACGCACCGGGCGGGGCGGGCGTTGAGGTATATAACATGTACGCGCCATCGCACGTGACGTGGCGAAGGCAAATGTTCGGCCTCAAGTACGCAGCAAAGGAGTTCGCGCGTGTGGCAGGTGAGCTCGATGGGGCCAAGGCCGTCTCGCAGGTCGCACTGATGGAAATGCCGGAGAGCATAGCCCAGGAAGCCGGCAGCGAAATCCAGACCGACGTTATGTTCAGTGCCCGCGATCAGGTGGCAATCTTCAACACTCTTTACAGTTCGCTGGACATCCAGAGCGATCCGATTGGCCCGAACAATCCCGACATTTCGAAATACCCGGTGCTGATCGTTCCGCAGGGCATATTCATGAACAAGCAGCACGCGGACATGCTTGAGAAGTATGTCCGTGCGGGCGGCAGGCTGATTCTCAGCGGACCGGCCGGCGTGTATGACCAGTATGCGTTCAAGAGTGGTGACTTCCTGAAGCGTGTGTGCGGCGTGGAAGTGACTGGACGTGGGCCCGCCAAGGCGGTTGTGTTCGCAGCCGCCGGAAAGCTCCGGGCCAAGTTCACATCACCCAAGGCGCACCGGTGGCAAATAAAGGCTGCTGGTGCGAAGGTTATCGCTAAATTCGCAGATGGCAGCCCCGCAATAGTCAGCCGCAAAGTGGGCAAGGGCACAGTCGTGGTGTCGGCATATGGATTCAGCCAGACAGACAAAACATCCGCCGAGCTGAAGCAACTGGTGAAGCCTTATGTCAACCTACCCGCAGTCACCGACAGACCGGCGCATCTGTACTTCGTGGAGCGTGACGGAAAGTCGCTGGTGTACGTGATCAATCGTGACGTCAAGCCGGTATCCACATCGGTTCGTTTCAAACGCCCCTATAACATAGAAGACATCCGCGCAGGCGTACGAATGCGGGCCGCAAAAGTCCCCATGCAACTGGGCCCGGGCGAAGTCCGCATCCTGCGATTCTGGCGATAGCAAGCCGTACGATCCCGGCCTGTCATCGCGGGTTCACTTGGCGTCGAGGTCTGCTTTGATCACTTTCCATACTGTATCGGCGATGGCCTTCATGCCTCGGTTGCCCGGGTGCCAGTTTACGCCGGCATTTGTGAAGTGGCCTTCCGAGCCTGCACAGTTGGCGGGAGTGGCCAGCGGTCTGAGTGGGATGAACTTGGCACCCTGACTTTTGGCGGCAGCCTTCATGAACTTGTCTCGCCCGCCGCCACCCCACGTGCCCAGGCAGTAGATAAGCACGTCGCGGTCACCCTTCAGTGCGGTGAGCATCGTTGCGTAAGTGTCCTGAAGTTCTTCCTTGTTGGCCTTACCGCGATAGTTGTCGCCGAGCTGCACGATGATTATGTCCGCATCGGTGGGCACGAGGTGATCGTGTCCGACCATCATCCACTCCCTGCCGATGACGCCGAGTTTGAGTTTCGGTTTCGCGCCGGTCTGGTACTCGCAGATTATCTTGTACAGTTGGTGGACGTAGTCTTTGTCCACGCTGGTGGCGGCCATCCCGCAGTTGTTGGACCAGTCAAGGTATTTGGCGGCTCCGTGGCTGGTGAGGCTGTTACCGATGATGAGTATCTTGCGGATTCGCTGTTTGGCCTGGGCCTTAGCCTTGGTGGCAGTGCCATTGAGCTTCAGGCCTCTGCGGACTACCCTTGCCATTTCACCATCTCCTTCAACGGAGGTGAACTTCAGCCCATGAGGGGCGCCGTATTTGGCATATCCAATGTTCTTCGCGCCTGGGCGGGCTACGCCTGCGAAGGTCTTCTTCGTGCCATCGGGCATTGTCCGCACCAGTGCGGTCTGCACACCCCTTTCGAGGCTCCAGACGCCTGCTTCCCGGAATGCGTGATAGTTCCAGTCCCAGCCGTGCTTCTCGAACACTTCGATGCAGTCGCTTATGTAATTGGCTGCGCCGGGTGCCCAGCGGGCCACGCTGAATTCGCCCACGTGCATCCGCACTTTGTGTCTCTTCTGGAATCTGATGGCCGCGCTCAGCATCTTCTCTATTCGCCCAACTCCGCCGGCGGGCCAGTCCACTGCATTGGGCCACTCGGTGCTCACACCCTGATGCGTATAGGTGTGTGGTTCGTAGGCGTGCAGCGAATAGATTATCTCACCCCCGCGGCCCTTGAGTAGAGGGAATCCCTTGAAGCCCCAGCACAGGCTGCCCGGGCCCGATGCGATCACGATGGGGTTGTGTTTGTCTATCTTGCGGACTACGTCGATACCGTCCTGCGCCCAGCGGGGCCAGAGTTTGGGGTATCGTGGGAAACTCTTCCAATCGAGCGGTTCGTTATAGATCTCCAGCCAGATCACCTGATCGCGTCTGGCGGCAGTGATCCTCGCCAGTTGCTTCCAGCAGTCAAGCATTACGCGGCGGTTGCTCTTGTCCAGCCACCACGCGCGAGAGGCTTTCTTGCGACCTTTGGGGTAGGGCCTGTTGGGTTTGTCGTTGGGGATCTGGTGCAGATCGATGATAACCGCCAGGCCGAGTTCCTTTGCGTTGTCCAGCCCCTCGGGCAGTTTGGCCAGCAGTTTCTGCCAGGACTCCTGGAGCGTCTTTGCACCGAGACTACGCGCCCGCCACGACGGGCATATCATGTAGCGAACCTGGTTAGCGCCCCAATCGTCAATGGCGGCCTGCAGCATCTTCTTGTCGAGCGTGGCTACGGTGAACCCGCGATATATCGTTTTCTTGCTGGCGTTGGCAGCACGAGATTTGCCGAACGCCGGCGAACACGTGATGGCGATCAAGCAAAGAGTAAGGATGCATTGGGTTCTGATGGCCGGGGCAATGGGCATTCTCATGGGGGCGATGTCTCCGTGGGGCGGCGGAAAGATACACTAATACACTAATTGCTATGATATTAGGATTGGTACCTGATGTCAAGATATAAGCATGCGGAGAGGGCTGAGGTGTGCGAGAATTCTTTCTGGCAGGAAAGAATTCTCACACACAGAGCAGGTGAGTCCCGATGTGCACCTGCCTGCCGGCAGGCAGGTCGGGATCTTCGACGCCGGAGGTGAACAGGTGAAACAACAGAGCCAAACGACCGCCTGCTGGACAGATCTTGAATAGGCTCGCTCACCTGCGGTCTCCTGATCACCTGTTCTACTTTCAATGCCGACGCAACAACAAATGATCAACCACCTTAACGGCCGCCAGAAAGATTTGGCGTACACCATGCTGATCGCCTTGGCGCAAAGCGGATGATGCTGGCAAGCGTGGCCGGCACGATTGTGACTGCCATGATGCCGTTTTCGCCGACCATCTGGGTGCTCTGTGTTCTGCGGGCGATCAATGGCATATGCTGTGGGTTTTGGTGGGCTCCTCTGCCGCTGGCGGCAAGGCTATCGGCGAGGGCGTTCCCGTCTGGATCACCGGCGCGAACCTACCTGCCCCGCTTGCATGCATGCCGGACAAACAGGGCAGGGCATGGTTTCATCTGCCCGCAGCCGGCCAGTACACAGCCCACTACAGCAGCCCAACAGGCACAACGCATGCAAAGTTCAGAGCCACCCGCCCGAAGCTCAACCAGAAGCCCGGCTTTGCGTACATCCAGCAAATCAAGCTCAAGCCAACCGGTAAGTGAAGTCGCGGTCCAGATGTTCGCTGAGGCGGATCCAGTTTGGCCAGTGCAGTTGCCGGAGCATTCCCAATATCAGCTATCTGGAATGCTCCGGCTCACGGCCGTCAGGTGGTCGACGAGGATCGCCACCGTGCAAATGGGCTGGAGGCGCGTGCCTTGCGTTGGGCATGAACGAGTCCATCCAGTTCGGCATAATCGAACGCTCTTTCCGCTAGCCGCCACAGGCCTATGCATAATCCCAATCCCACAGCCAGCAGCGGCCAGAAGAATGCTCTGCAATGCAATATCAGCGGTTTCAGTGGCAAGTTGGTTGCATTGATGAACGGAGTGTTGTGAGGTGCATAAGACACGATTGCCAAGCCTCCCACGCTGCTCAGTATTATTCCGCCGAAGAAGCCATACGCTGCAATCTTTCTCCACCATCCCGGAATCGGAATGCCGATCCATATCGCAAGCAGAATGGCTGCAAACCACGGCAGGCAGAGTATTGTGACAGCGTGAGGAGAGGTACTCAGCAGACTCCTGGGGAGTTCATTGAATGCGCCCATGTATTTCGATGGCACATAGACGGGGGGCGGGAGCACGAGGTCGTGTTCGATGTCATCACTGTTCATTACCTGCGGCAGATCGCATGCATTTGCATTGGGCGGAGTGACCTTGTCTTGCCTCCCGTTGAGCGTGACATACGGCACAGGCGTGGGCGGCGGGCATAGTGTTGGGGGAACTGTCGAAAAGAAGTCAGGCCTAATGTTGACAGGGGCTGCCGTGTTTTCGTGAACATCACCATGGACGTAGCGAGACGTTATGCTCACGCCGGAGATCACGAGTATAAGCAGGGCAAAGATTGTCAGCCATGGCAGTGCAATCACCCTGAAGACTGTGCGTTTGCTCATGCCAGTCGCCAGAAGCTTGGGGGCCGTCCCCCAGGCCATACGAGAGAAGATGCCAACCATTATTGGAAAAGTCAGGGCGTATTGAAGGCTGAACAGGTTGAGCGGTCCATGCGATACCAAGATAGTGTGAAGCGAGACTATCCCCTGGAAGGAGAAGAGTACCGGGAGCAGGATGTATAAGGGGTTCAGCCACACATGTCGCAATGCGATGCGGAAGACCGGCCTGAATGAATCGATGTAACCGAGTGTGTGAACAGATCTTGTGTGTGTGGCTGTCGGTTCTTCTGCGGTTTTGGTTCCGTGAGGGACTACCTCGTACTTCTCGATGCTGCGCAGGCCTAGCAATGTGAAGACTCCAGCAACCAGCAGCGCAAAGCCAGCCACCCAGCCGCGGGGAAGCATCTGTTCCCTGTCTACAATTGCTGCGCCGATCGATAACGCCATTGTCAGTACGAAGATGATTGCGAGGCCCTTGTAACCTGCATGCGCAAGCCGATATGAGAGCATCACGAGTGCCGAAGTGATAGCGATGTAGCGACACAGCAGTGTCGCCAGCGTCTCCATGATTCCTGCGATGTACTCACGTGGCGCCCCCAATAATGCCCCAACGGCTGCACTGGAGAGCATGGCAATCACGGCGAGCCACACACAGAGCAGGCGCGACATGTGGAGTTTTCTACGGCTGATTGGCATGGAAAGAGTCGTCTCGGTTGGAACGGACAATCCCATGAAAACAACTATCATGACAAGTATACTGCCGAGCGCACCGTCCATGCCGCCATGTCCTGGTCCGAGGGCAAAGTATGATGTGGTCCATGTGGAGATCAACATGAACATTAGCGGCATAACTATCAGTCCATTATTGATTCGCCGTAGCGAATGTCTCATGAGCATCAGCATTGCACTTCCCCCGTCAGTTCTATGAAGATGTCTTCCAGGCCGAGGTGTATTGTGTTTGTGACGTGAATATCTGTGGCACTGGGGAGTGCGGTCTTCAGTGTTTTCATAACATCGCCGGCTGCACATAGCAGGGTCGCGGTCGCTGTCGACCCGGTCTGCTTGGCGCGCAGGCACTTGTCGGAGGCTTGTAGCTTCTCGGCCGCATTTGCGCCTAGCCCGGCCAGTTCCACCCGGCAAATGTTCTCCTTCAGCGTGTCCATGTTCTCGTCCAGCAGCACTGTTCCCTCGTGCAGTATCGTCGCGTGGTTCGCTATGCGGTCTACATCGCTGAGGATGTGCGATGAGAACAAGATTGTCGAGCCGTGGTCCGCCAGCAGGTCGATTACCACTTCCAGGAACTCGCGGCGTACTACCGGGTCCAGGCCGCCGGCCGGTTCATCCAGCACCAGCAGCTTGGGACGATGGCTCACCGCACATGTGAGCGCAACCTGCCTGGCTTGGCCCTTGGACACCTTCCCGATCTTTCGCATCTCGTCGAGACCGAACTGCTTCAGCAGTTTTGCGGCCATCTGCGCGTCCCACGTGGGATAGACGCTCGCGTGCATGTCGGTCACGTCGCGAATCCTGATGTTCGCTGGAAGGTCCTGATTCTCAGACACATATCCGATGTCGCGTTTGACTTCCTGCTGCGATGCCCAGGGCTCGAGCCCGAAAACTCTTACCGTGCCGCTGGTGGGGTGCAGCAGGGCGGGGATCATCCGCAGAAGGGTGGTCTTGCCCGCACCGTTGCGTCCCAGAAGGCTCACCACCTTGCCTTCGGGAATATCCAGGTCCACGCCTCGCAGTGCATGGACTCCCTTGGGGTAATCGCGCGTAACTTCTCTGAATTCAACTATGCTCATTTTGATTTCTCCTTTGCGTCCTGCCATGCGTCGTTCAGCATTTTGGTGTACTCTGCGTCTGACATCCCTAACTGCCGGGCGTCCAGAGCCAGTTTGCTCGCCCGGTCCCTGAGCTGGTCTACTCCCTTGTCCTTCAGGTCTCCGGGCGAGCTGTCGGCTACGAATGTGCCCCTGCCGCGGGCTGTGCATATCAGTCCCTCGGCTTCGAGCGTTTCGTAGGCCTTCTTCACGGTCAGATGGTTGATTACCAGTTCCCCGGCAAGTTCTCGCTGGGAGGGAAGCTTGTCTCCAGGCGCAAGCCGACCCGATGCAACTGCATGCCTGATCTGACTTACCAGTTGCCGATATATCGGAATCGGATCGTTTGCGTTGACTGATAGTAGCATTTTTCACTTCCTGTGCTATGGTGCTATATATCACTATAGCACTAAGGGCGGGCCGAGTCAAGCCCGGGCAATCAAAAAATCGCTAATGGTGCGGTAACCGCCACTCACTTGGGGGCAAAATCCTTGAAATCAACCATGGTTTGACTATGCTTATAGACCACAGCCGGAGGGCCTCGGCAGGGCGAAATCGCTACTGCATGAAGGGGCGGGGGCGAGCGTTCATCACGATAGCAGGAGTTGTTAATGGCTCAGCCGCAATCACCACTCATTCCCGGCAGCAAAAGCAATCGCATTTTGGCTATGGACGTGTACAGGGGGCTGACGATTCTGGGCATGATGATGGCCGAGACCTGCATGAAGATCACGGGCCTGCCATGGTGGATGGAGCATTCGTTCAACATCTCTGCGCATAACAATCACCTCGCCTGGGCGGATTTCGTATCGCCGATGTTCATGGTGATTATGGGAGCAGCGATCCCGCTGGCGCTTACGGCGAGGCTCAATAAGGGCGACAAGTGGTACCGGCTTGTGTGGCACATTGTGTTCAGGGCGGCGATGCTTATATGGATAGGCACTGCTCTTCAGGCATACTACGGCCGCACAGAGGCGGGGGCGTCGCTCATCCAGTGGTGGTACGATGTGGTGGAAGGCAGTAGTGTTCTGACGCATTGGGTTGGTACCAAGATGGGCTACGCGAGGCCCGGTTCTGGCGTGGGTTTCTCGATAGGCTGCTGGTATTTCTGGGGTGGGGTGTTCACGATCGGTTTGTTCTCGAGTCACGTATTCATTCGCAGCAAGCATATAGCGATCAAGGTATTTGGATGCCTCGTTCGTTGTCTGTCGATAGCGTTCCTGGCTGGCATGACTTGCATTGTATTGCAGGGACCAAACCACACCAACAGTGCCAACTGGGGCAGCAGCGTTCCCACTGGTGTAATTGGTTGGTTGCGCGAGTACCTGATGTATGTTTGCGTTCTCATGGGAGTGTTGTTTGCGTTCCCTGCTGACATGCTGATTCGCAGTGCGAAACGCGGGCTGGTTGCTACCGGCTGGGCGGTTCGCGCGGTAGCCGGTGTTCTGCTGGTTATCTTCGTGCTCGCGCTCATCGTTGGTCCGGTAGCCAGACCGGGCAGCGAAGTACAGCTAGCTGATAAGGATGGCAATACCACGACCAAGATATTGCCCGCGGGGCCTGGCGGTTTCCTTGATGGTGGGTATGTTCCGGGTATCAAAGCTCCCATTTTTGCGTCATATCCGCGCACTGCATGGAACGTTCCCGGTGTTTTCCCCGCTTCGATTCTGGGTTACCTCGGATTCGCATACATGGTTATCGCGCTGCTGTGGCTGGCGATTCGTCGTTGGAAACCGGCCAAGTGGATTGCGATGGTCTTTCTGTTGGGATTCATGGTTCATCTGCAATATGAGAATGCCTTCTTGACGCAGTGGTTCCCGTGGTTCGTCACGTATTTTGATCTGGGTTCACGCGTGGGCTATTACGGAAGCATGGTTCTGGCGGGTGTGATCCTGGGCGAGATGTTCATGGACCGGGATCCCGATGATTCCCGTTGGGTCTGGCGAACCCGGCTCTCGATGCTTGTGATGGGCGTGGGTATGCTGGTGGTAGCGATGCTCGCCGGCAGCGACTTGTCCACATTCAGGCCGGCGTCCATTCGCAGGACACTGATCCTGATTGGTGCATCTATACTTGGCTTCTGGCTGATTTGGGAAATATGCCGGCCGTTGCAGGGGCGAAAGTGGGCGGAGATTCTCGTCAGCCCGTTCAGCGCTCTGGGCAAAAACCCCTTGTTCGCATACATGTTCATGTACGGTTTGGTTGCAGGGATGTCGATGTACCTGAACTCGGCCGAAGTCGTGGAGTGGATGAAGATGAATTGGGACGTCGACTTCCCGACGATCAGATCCACGCCAGGCTATATCGTGGTTGGGGCAGGCCGGGCAGAATTACCCGCAAAGTATATTCCCGGGTATCTCAGTGCTCATCCCGGCGCATGGTGGACTATTGGCTGGACTGCAGTTTGGGTGTGGGCCATTCCATACTGTGCAGTTTGTACCGTTGCTACGATGATCGCTAACCGCTTCAAACTGATCGTGAGATTGTAGATTCGATTACACCGGCTGCGCCGTCCCGGCCGCCACACATACACTGACGCCTCGAAAGAGTGCAGGGTTTCTAAACACACAGAAGAAAGGCAGCATAATGTTCCTTAAGAGACTCCTTCCGTTGATAGCTATCATGTTCGTCGCCAGCCAGTTGCTCGCAGCAGCCCCAGCTACGAAACCAGCTACGAAACCTGCGGTGAAGAAACCCGTCGCCAAGAAGCCGGCTGCGAAGCCAGCACCCAAGAAATCAGCGCCGAAGCCTGCGCCGAAGAAGGTTGCCCCCAAGCCTCCCTCGCCAGCGAACACCATCTGGACTCCGTCTGACCAGAAGGGCATGGTACCTTTCCATATTCCCGAAGTTTCGAATCCCAAGTCGCTGATCAAACTCAATTACGAGCCCATCAAGCCCGATTCGCCGCGGATTGTCGTTACTGACGGCAAGTTCGTCGTTGGTGGCAAACGCGTCAAGATTTTTGGATATAACATCGGCGGTACCATCAACGTTACCCACAAGGACGCTGATAAGCTCGCAGATCGCCTCGCCGATGCCGGCATAAACTCCATCCGCTTTCACGGCCTGGAGTTTCGCGAGTGGATGTGGGACGGCAGAAAGCTGAACAAGGCCCAGAAGGCCCAGCAGGACCAGTTCGACTATCTCCTGCACGTGCTGGCCGAGCGCGGTATCTACACGAATCTGAATCTGCACGTCAGCCGCGACTACACCAAAGAGGTCAAGGTGCCGGGCTCCGGCCCGTGGTTCGGCAGCAAGGTATGCGATATCCTCGAGCCCAAAATCATCGAACGCCAGAAGAAGTTCGCCTCCAATTTGCTGAAGCATGTCAATCCATATCGCAAACTGAGCTACGCCGATGACCCCGCCATTGCGTTCGTCGAGATCAATAACGAGAACAGCCTGTTCATCTGGGACTGGAATACCTGCATTCCCAAGCTGCCGGCCCACTACAAGGGCCTCGTGAAAAAGTATTTCAACGCCTACCTGAAGAAGAAATACGGAACCACCGCAAAGCTTCGCGAAAAGTGGGCCGCTCACCTCGGCGAGGCCGAGTCTATCGAAAAGGGCACCGTTCAAGCGGTCATTGGCCCGGACATTACCAAGTATCCCAAGGTGCGTTCGGTGGACCTGCTGCTGTGCCTGCTTGAAGTGGAAGAGAGCTACTGGAACGGTATCTACAAGCACTGCAAAGAGACCGCAGGCTACAAGGGCCTGATCTCCGGTTCGATCGTGTTTGGTCCGCTCGGCCTGTATGCCCAGCGCGATATGGACTGGATCGACTGCCACGCCTACTGGGGCCACCCGCGTTGGGACAAGGGCGTCACTCGCTGGAACCGCGCGAAGTGGACCCTGCCTTCGCTCGCGATGGCCGACAGCCCCAACGAGACCGTAACCGACCTGGACCCGATCTCCGGCATCATGTTCTTCCAGGCCGCCCAGCAGCTCAAGGGCAAGCCCTTCACCGTGAGCGAGTACAATCACTGTGCCCCGAATGACTATCAGGGCGAGTGCGTGCCCGTGATGGCTTCGTTTGGTGCGATTCAGGATTGGGACGGCATGTGGTTCTTCCTGGCCCAAAATCGCTCGGGGAAGCATACCACGATCAACTGGTTCGACATGGACAGCAACCCCTCCCAATGGGGCTTCACACAGGCTGGTTCCGTTATATTCAAGGATTCGGGTATAACGCCGGCCACCCAGGTGAAGGAGATGAGCTACTGCGGCACAACGCAGCCGCTTGTCGATCTCGCTGAAGGCCAGATCAAACGCAACTATGACCTGTACAAGATTCTCGAAGACCGCCAGGGCGTAACGTGGAAGGATTTCCTGAACGTTCGGATGGAAATCAACCTCGATGGCGTCAACAAGCCTGTCGCCGGTGACGCAGCGGCTGCCAGGTCCAAGATGATCTGGGACCTGGATGAAGGTCAGGGCCGGTACATTGTCAAGGGCCCCAGTGCAATGGTCTGGATGGGCCGGGCTGCCAGGATGGATGGTAGCGAGAACTTCAAGCTCGAAAGCCCCAAGTATGCGGTCGTGACGATGAACACGATGGACGGCAAGGAGTTCACGGATTCGAAGAAGATCCTCGTCACAGCGATCTTCCGCTGCGAGAATACCGGTATGGTGTTCAACGAGTGGCGTGATTCGGTCTCCAACAAGTGGGGCAAGGCACCGATCCTGATCGAGCCGATCAAGGGCGAAATTGCCGGGCTGGACTTCCTGAAGCAGAAGAGGTGGCTGTTTGGTGTCACCAAAGACTGGAAATGCCAGGCGCTCAACGCCGCTGGTGAAGCTGTCGCCGAAGTACCGCTGAAGATGGCCAAGGACGGTACCTATACCATTCAGCTCGATCCGAAGTACAAGACGATGTGGTATTTGCTGACTGCGAAGTAATGCCGTATGTGGCGGGGACATGTCCGGCTGCGGTAGCAGTCGGCCGTGTCCTCTTTCGCGATCAAAGACCCACAGCCGCACATGCGTGCCACCGCGACGTGTTTTGCGTTTTTCTTATGCATTTTTGCCCATCGGTGGATCGGTATTGGCTCATCTTTGCGCAATGTTGGTACAATATCCGTATGAAAGCTGCCGATCTCGAAAAAGCCCTGTCCAACAGTCGTCTGGATATCCATACGATGGGTTTGATGATGTTCGACCCCGTATGGGCCGACCGCATGCACATGACCCGCGATTGCGAACTTTTGCACGTGATCAGCGGGGAGGTTGAGCTTGTTACCGAAGGCAGTTCATGGACCGCCCGCGCCGGCCAGACGTTGCTGGTTCCCCCCGGTACGCTGCATCGCGACCAGTTCGATCCCGATTCCGGCCTGGAGGTGTTCTATTGCAGTTCCGATTGGCCCCAGGCCAAAGAAGCGATGCATACCGTGGATAATGAGTTGTTGCTGAATATGCCTGAAGAGGTCTCGGCGCAGCTTGGGCAAATGTTCGCCGGGCTGACGGGCGATATCGCCGGAGGCACGGAAGTGCACCGCATGCTTGCTCGTTCGCGAATGACCACGATTATGCTCACCGTATTTCGCTACGGCATTTTCGGACTGGTCGATGAAGACTCGCCCCAAGACGCCGCAGCCGACAGGCGAAGCCTCCGTCGCCAGCAGATAATCGAACAGGCCAAGGCCTATCTTCAGGATCACTATAGCCAGTGCGTTTCGCTGGATGAGATAGCCGCCGAGATCAATGTCAGTTCCTACTATCTGTCGCACGTGTTCAGCGAAGAGAGCGATTTTTCGCTGTTCGGCTACTTGACCGCGCTTCGCATGGATAAGGCGCGTTCGCTGCTGCGGACCGGAGAGATGAACGTTGCCGAGGTCGCCCGGGCTGTCGGCTACGAGAATGCCAACTACTTCTCCCGCGTATTCAAGAAGAACTGCGGGTGCTCACCGCGTGATTTTGCGGCATCGCGCAAAGCGTAATCATTTCTGCACCATAAGCTTCAGCAGGTAGAGCAATATTGCGCACATATTCGCAAATCCTTTGTCTTGTCGCATTCGTGCGACGGCGTCATCATGGGGTTCGTGACGAAATATACGTTTGCCCCAGGCGAAAGGACTACAAATGACATCCTCAAATAACACACTGGCCGTTCTTGGCGGTGAAAGAATTATCCCCGAAGGCGCTGTCCAGAAGTGGCCGCCCATCGATGATACGGACAGGGAGATGGTGCTGGCGGCGCTGGACGTCGACAATCACTCATACGGACCCAATGCAAAGGCGTTTCAGGATGAGTTTGCCGCCTGGAATGGCAACAAGCATGCGATCTTCACAAATAGCGGTACGGGTGCTCTGCACATGGGTATCGCGGCCTGCGGAGTCAGTGCAGGCGATCATGTGTTGGTGACTTCCTATTCCTGGTCATCCAGCGCAACGTGCATAATCCACCACAACGCGATTCCGATCTTTGTGGACCTGGATTTCGATTCGATGAACATGGATATTGATAAGATCGAACAGGCGATCACGCCGCGAACCAAGGCGATCATCGCTGTTCACCTGCACGGCATGCCTATGCAGATGGACAAGATAATGACGATCGCACGCAAGCATAACCTGAAGGTTATCGAAGATGCATGCCAGGCGCACGGAGCGATGTTTGACGGCAAGAAGGTGGGTTTGCACGGTGACTGCGCGGCCTTCAGCTTCAATCAGAACAAATGCCTGTGTGCGGGTGAGGGCGGGATGTTTGTGACGAATGATCCGGATATTTGCGCCTCTGCGGCCATGGTCTGGAGTTTCGGCGAGACACGCACGCCAATGGAGTCCAGGGATTATCATGCCTATGCACTCGGCTGGATGTATCGCGGTAATGACCTGACCGGCGCTTTCGGCCGCTCGCAGCTGGCGAAGATAGATGACTACTACGCCATCCAGCGGGAAAACGGGGCTGTGCTGAACAAGGGTCTTAAGGATGTCAAGGGCCTGCTGCTGCCCGGCGAGCCCGACCGCTGCACGAGTAACTGGTACAATTACACCAGCCGCATTGATATGGATGCTATCGGCTGGACCGGCGATCCGGCCCGGATGCGGGATGCGGTAATGAAGGCACTCCAGGCCGAAGGCGCACCGGTGAGCGTATGGCAGAACTTCATACTTCCTTCGATGACGGTGTTCCGCGCGAAGAACGCTTATGGCGGCGGGTGCCCGTGGTCCTGCAATGGTGCGGGCGAAGGCGTGGAGTATAATCCCGAGGATTATCCCGTTGCCCAGAAGCATTGTGATACGCACTTCGGAATGACCGTTCCGCTGCGTGCTCCCAACCGCACGGATATTGCCGAGCAGGTGGTAGTGGCGTTCAAAAAGGTGTTCGATAATATCGCAAGCATCGATCCCGACGCGATTCTCGCCGAGTAGCACGTAGTTGTGTGATGTCTATGAAAGGACAGGACGATGAAAGCCGGATTTGCAGAAGTTGACATTACACCGCCGATCGGAAGTGAGAAGATCGGATGGATAAAGAAGATAGTATGCAATGAAGTGCTGGATCCGTTGTATGTCAGGACCGCCGTCTTCGAGAGCGAAGGAAGCCGGGTGGGCTTTGTCCAGTGTGATACATTGTTCACCAGCCGCGATCTGACCAAACGAATTCGCGATGGCATCAGTGCGAGTTGCGGTTTTCCAGGCGAGGCGGTGATGGTGAGTGCAACCCACAATCACGCCGGGCCTGCCGTGATGAGTTGCGGCGAGGTCGAATGTGACGAGGATTACGTCAAGACGCTGATATACAAGTGTGTCAGGAGTTTTGACGCGGCGTTGGAGGCGATGGAAGATGTAGAGTTCGGATTTGCCAGCGTCTCCGAGAGCGATGTCTCTTTCAACCGCCGCACGGTTATGCGTGATGGTACCGTCAAGACGCACTTCCAGCTTTGCGAGCCGGACACGCTGTGTCTTGAAGGTACTATCGATCCGGAAGTTGGTGTGCTGGCCGCCCGCAGACCGGGCGGTGAGCTTCTCGGATGCATCGTGGATTTCACCTGCCATCCCACTGATCATGGCGGCAGCGAGGAGTTCTCAGCCGGGTTCCCGGGCGTAGTTGCGAACCTGATGAAGCGGGCGGGATGTCCGGTGACGGTGTATCAGAACGGAGCTCAGGGGAATATCGCCACCAATGGCAGCGAAGGCATCCCGCCGCTCCCGAAGGAAGAAACCGGCGCGATACTGGCAGCCGACGTGCAAGAGGCGATTGAGAAGATAAGCTTCTCCGCCGATTGTGAAATCGGTTGTATCTCCAGAGAGATCAAACTGCCATACCGCGAGCCAACCGAAGAGCAGATCAAAGGCACAGCCGTCGGCGCTCAACGTTTTGTGGATCCGACAATCTATGACAAGTACACGGGCGAACTGGCGGAGATGATTCGCAGAGAGAAGACGCGGACCACCGAACTGCAGGTCATCCGCATTGGCGATGTTCTCTATGCATCTCTGCCGGGCGAGTTCTTTGTCGAGCTCGGATTGCAGGTCAAGATGGCCGCTCATCCGCTGCGGGCTCAGATGGTTGGCCTCGGAAACGATCACATCGGATACGTGCCTACGAAGATAGCATTCACACGTGGCGGATACGAGACGACGTTCCTCAGCTCAAGTTGCATGGCACCCGAGACGGGTGATCTGGTCGTCGAAGCTGTAATCGAAATGATAAATGAACTGGCCGGCAAGTGATTGCCAGTCTGCGAAAGGATGTTCCAATGAAACTTACGATGATGTCTTACACCATGTCCCGCCGGGCGGAACTGTTTGATCTCGACGAAATGCTCAAGCTCACACGCGAGCTGGATCTCTACGGTATAGATTTCGTGACCCTTCACGGTTACGAGGCCGCCGAGCTCCGCAAGAAGACCGATGACCTTGGCATCAAAGTAGTGTGCTTCACCTTCCTGGCGGCGATGGGGCTTGCATCTCCTGAAGACCGTGCTGTCGGTGTGGACCTTGCCAAGCAGGGCATCGAAGATGCAGTCACTCTAGGTGCCCCGGTGATCATGATTCCGACACTTCCTACCGCAGGGATGGATCGCGATACCGCTCGTGGATACTGGCTTGAAGGGCTCAAGGAAGTGGCGCCGATGGCCGCGGCTGCAGGTGTGACACTGACACTTGAGAACTTCGGGTCCACCGAAAGCCCGTTCGTGACAGCCGCTGATATGATGGAATCGGTCGATCAGGTGCCCGGCTGCAAGGTTACGTATGACAGCGGCGGATGCGCCACGGGCGAAGAGCCCATACAGAGCTTCAAGGATGTCGCCGCTCACACGGTGCATGCCCACCTCAAGGACTGGTACTTCAGTGATGAACCTCGCGAGGATTTCCGTCCTACACCGATGCTGAGTGGCAAGTACACCAAGGCCGCCCTGATAGGTGAGGGCGAAGTCGACAACGCCGGTGTGGTGGCTGCGATGCGAGAGTTCGGATACGACGGGACCATCAATATCGAGTACGAAGGCGATAAGTATCATCCCGCCGAAGCGGTAAGGCGAGCGGCCGATTATTTGCGGTCACTCTAAATGTGCACAAACAAATCGGTTTAGCGGATTGTTGATTCCAGCGATTGGCGTGCGTACAATCTCGGGCTCGTGACACTCTTGCAGAGAGGACGTGCCTGATGAAGACTCGGCGAATTGACTTCAAAGCTTCCGGTAAATCGCATATATCCGCCATCATAACGCCCGAAATGCTGGGCTTTGTGCCGAAGCGAGCGTGGTGCCCGGTTCCCACCGAGACCCACCGCACCGAGTCGTATCGTCTGCCGAAGACCATACGGACCGGCACCTACGATACGCCAGAAGCCTGCGCCAAGCTCACGCCAAACCCCGTTGCCATTGTCGCCGAAGGTGACTGCAACAAGACGCTTGTGTGCGTGAAGGCGGATTGCGGATGGCATTTGTGGAATCTCGCCGAGTTCGTAGCGAGCAAGAGTGGTGTTGAAGTCCGAATCGATCTGGAAGGTCACAGCACGCCATCGCGCGTGGCGAAGCATGTGAGCGTGCTACTGGTGGATATTCGCGATGGCGAGACGCCCATGGAACTGCTCACACGCGGGCTGACGAAGGCATATCCCGCCGCATATCGCAAGAGTGCCGATGCGCCTGACTGGTGGTGTCGGCCGAACTATTGCGGATGGGGCGATCAGGTGGCGATGTCACTGGCACTAGAAGGTCCCGGCGACGAGCAACGTGCGAATAATTACTGCACGCAGGGGTTGTACGAACGCTGGCTGGCGCGACTCGAGCAGGCCGAGGTGCCTATCGGCACGGTAACCATCGACGCCGGATGGTCGCTTGGTGGTGTTTGGGACCCGCTATATACTCGCTGGCCGGACCTGCGAGGCTTCATTGATCGCCAGCACGACAAGGGACGTCGCGTTCTGTTGTGGATTCCCACGTGGTTCTGCGAGGGCCTGCCGGATGAGTGGTGCGTGCATTCGGGCAAGACCAAACTTGTGGCCGACCCCAGCAACCCCGCCTATCGGTGTTTTGTGAAGGCCCAGGTGCATAAGCTCATCTCGCCCGATAAGGGATGCTACAATGCCGACGGTTTCAAGATAGACCAACTGCAGTACGTTCCCTGTGAGCATCGCGTTCGCGGATGTTCTGTGCTCGGTAGCCCGTTCTTTGTGAAGCCGCCCAGGAAATCCGCAAAGAATCCTGCGCCCAAGTTGCCCAAGATGAAAGTTGCCGCTGATAGGTGGGGCATGGAACTGCTCTATCTGCACCAGAAGGATATCTACGCCGCCGCCAAGTGCGCCAAGGCCGACGCCCTGGTCACCAGCAGTACGGTGCATCCCTATTTTTATGACACGCTGGATATGGTTCGTCTGCACGATACCATCTTCACCGGCTGCGATGTGTTTGACGGGATGAAGCTCCGCGCTGAGCTTTCCAGGGCGACTCTGCCCGCGGCCCTGATCGATACCGACGACTGGATCAGCGATGAATACGACAAATGGCTGGACTACACCCTCCGCAGCAGCGAGCTGGGCGTTCCGTGCCTGTTCTACGCCGAGCATTTCGTGCATTACGGCAAGAAGGCCGACAAGCTGCCCATGAAGGACCTAAAGAAACTCGCCCGCGCTTGGCGAAAGCTGTGATCAGATTTGGCGCCAGAGACGGATAGTGGGCAGTGAACCGCCGGATAGCGTTTGTTTTGATTCTCAAGTCTCTGTCGGCAGGGACATTAGATGCGATTGCCCTGCCTCCAGAAATCTCGATACCGCGTACTCACCTTTGTTAACTCGGACTGCGTTACTACAAGTCGACCGGTTCGTAGATCGGGCGGTCATTTGGGGTTTTCCGGGAAGTTTCCGGGAATTGATCGGGGAAAATCTCGGAAAAATGGCATAAGTGTAAACTTTGGGTCCTTTACTGCCGAATGTTTCTATGGGGTTGTTCTAAGCGGAAGGGCATGGGTACATTTGTAAGAATGAACATTGACCATAGCAGAGAGAGGAAAAGTGATGGCAGAGCAGCCCAGTATGACGGTAGATCGAAGCGAGAAGGCTTTAAGTATTTCAAGAATAGCGACTTATGTTCCAGATGATTTGGGATTGCTCCAGGACGTGGATCACGTCCAGATGAGCTATCGCAACCATGTGACGAAGGTTAAGCTCGCAGACGCCATCAAACGGGCATGGCATATGCGGAAGGCCGACTGATTTTTCACATCGCTTCAGCGGAACACCATCGTGGTGAATGATTTCATGCAGGTCATTCGCGGCCAGGCACCATCGATTTCGGCTACCTTCCTGGAAGATTCCATCTACGGGCATCTCGTAGGTTTTCTGGTCGATGTTGCCCGCGAGGAACAGAGAATAGTGGATATTGAAGAATTGTAGTATTCCCGGATTAGAAGTGGAGGTGCCGTTGTCAGGCAGCAAAAACGGGGACTGTACCGATTCTGGGACTGTCCCCGCTTTTGCGGTAGATAGCGTACGCCGCGAAAGTGGGGACAGTCCCCAACGACGGGACAGTCCCCATTTTCGCTCGATTGTGCGTCACCGCTTGTCGCGCTGACGTGTCATCCGCGTTACTTGCAAGACAAGTTGCAGCAGCCTTCATCGGCTGCCTTCTGCGTCAGCAGCGTGATCTTCGCCGACTCTATCACCTGCTCGGTTGTCAGATCGATAGCGTCTGGGGTTTCGCCTGCTATTTCCTTGAGGAAATCGTTGAGGTAGGCTGCGACGGCGTCAGGTTCGCACGGGATCGTTGTGACGCCTTCATCTTCCATGCTCACGTACTCGATTGAGTCACATCCATAGTAACCTTCCATCATGCCACCGCTGCCGTGGACGGTGAAACGCCAGTACTGCTGGAGGTTCGCAGTGCATTTTTCGGGCTTCAGGTACGATACATCTGCCAGCACACCGCCATCGTTATCCAGACGCAGCATCAGTTGAGCGCCGTCCTGGAAGCTCTTGTTCGCTTTGCATCGTGCATTCCAGCCGCGTGCTGCCACCACTTCCACAATCTTTCGTCCGGTCATCCAGGGTATCAGGTCAATACCGTGGATGGCGATATCGTTGATGGTTCCGCCGTGGCAATTGTCCTGGAAGTACCAGTCGGGACGCTCGCCCACAGCCAGGGGATGCTGGCCGGAGAATGTGATGGTGTGAACTTCGCCGATTTTGCCTTCGTTGACCATGGTGCGCATGGTGCGGCACCAGCCCACGCCGCGGAGGTCAAGCTGGCAGCCGACCGAAAGCTGTTTCGCTTTGGAGAGGTTCTCTATCGTGGCCAGTTCATCAAGCGTTGTGCAGATCGGTTTGTCTGCGATCACGTGCTTGCCTGCTTTCAGTGCACTGATAATGATCGCGCCGCGCTTTTCGTAGTAGTCGCCCACGGCTATCACATCGCAGTCAACTTCGGCGAGCATCCTGTCGTAATCGGTGTGGGTTATTTCGATGTTGTCATTCACGAGCGAGTTTTCAACATCTTCCTCGCAGCAGGCAACCAGCTCGCAGCAGGCGTGTTCCTTGACGGCCGCCAGCAGGGCCATGATGTGTCCATGTCTGAAACCAACGAACGCAAAACGAAGAGGAGTAGTCACGTTATTCTATCCTGTATCTGGGCCTGGTAGCTTGTCCGGGATTTTTCCGGGTCTTCGGCGACGCTCTGTCACCGGTTGCCGGTCTGCCAGACGGATTCGCATGGCCCATTGTGCCAAACCATCTGAACGATGCATATCTTGCGCTCTGAGGGATCATTTTTCCATGCTTTGGCACAGGTTTGAACATAAAAATGCCACATGTGGCGGGGACGGATCAAAGACGAGCAAAAACGGGGACTGTACCGATTCTGGGACTGTCCCCGTTTTTGCGGTCGATAACCTATGTTGCGTCAGATAGCGTATGACGCGAAAGTGGGGACAGTCCCAGAATCGGTACAGTCCCCATTTTCGCTTCCCATTTTCGCACATGCGAGCCACCGCGAGGGGCCTAATTTACCGAGGGCATGCACAGTTCGGCGGGGATGAAGACGTGTTTTTCCTCAAGCGCTCTGCCCTCTCTCTGGTCTTCGAGCATCTTCGCTACCATCGACGCTATCTCGTCCATGCCGAGTTTTGACTGGACGTTGACGTAAGGGGAATACTCTTCGACTTTCAGTGCGCTTCCCGACCAGACGATCTCGATATCCTTGCTGATGCAAAGCCCCACGTCATCGGCTGCCGCCGCCGCAGTATCCGCCAGCGCCCGGCCGCGCGTTATGATGGCTGTCGGGCGGTTGTTATTGCTCAGCAGGTCTCTGAAATTGGCACGGACGGTTTCAAGATCACCGCAGAAGGTTCTTACTCTCAGGGAACTCGGCGGTAAATGAGCTGCCGACATAACGTCGGCGATGCTGTCGGCGAAGTGATGATCCCCGCGAAAATTATTGGCCAACTGGGCGATTACGTGGGTGTGTCCCAGTCCAATCACATATTCCGCCAGCAGTCTACCGGCTTGATTGTAATCCAGGTCCAGCGATGACAGGTCGGTCTGTCCCGAATCCAGCGTGCCCAGAACCACCGCCGGGACATCAAGTGAGGTCATATAATCATGCACCTCGCGCGTGCGGGAACCGCTGACTATCCCGTCAAGATGGCCGGTGTTTCTGACGTTGTCGACCATTTCCCGAATAATCGATACGTCCGCATCCAGAGGGAGGATATGGCTCTGGATGAAGATGTTGTTCATCGCCTGATCCAGAAAATGCGGAATCTGACTGAATTCGAGTTGTGGGGAACTGCAAACGACAGGCGGTGTCAGCACGAGAAGCCGCCTTCGGGCGACTTTGGGCTGCGGTCTGGCTGCGGCCATCGAGCCCACGAAAGTTCCCCTCCGCCGGAGGCGCACCAGCACGTCGCGTCCGGCCAGTATTTTCATGGCCTTTCTTGCCGTTTCTTTGCAAACGGAGAACTTATGGCCGGCTTCTTCCGTGGTGTAATAGCGGTCGCCCTCTTGCAATCCCCTGTCACGAACGTCCTGTAGCAGGGCATTGGCAAGGTCGTTTGCAAGGTCGGTTTGTGCCGGTATTCTTCTCATAATCCTATGAATTCGCCGTACATCAGTGCTGCAATTCGCTTCTTCAGTAATGCAATCTACTACCACGTAGCGGATACATCAACAACTTCGTCACAGTCTTAATATACCACAATATCCAATACATCCAAGAGATAATCCTATTTAAGACCTTGACAATACCAGAATCGGTGGTATCGTATGTGGTGTCGGGCAGGGTGCCCGGCATCAGGTCACTCGATTAGAGCTGCGAACAACACCAAATCGACTTGCGTCAAGACGGAAAAGTGAGGCTCCAGGTTGGGTAGGTCAAGGTGTCATGTGGGAGCGGTGAAGAATTGATTGACTGACAAGAATCAAATGTAGACGGAGATTCAAGGAGAGCCAAGATGATGAGAACTCTAGGAATTGTAGCAGCGTTGGCTGTTTTGGTCGCGGTGACGACCGGGGCGTCGGCCCAAGTTCTGACCAGCAACACGTTTTCGCTGGCGTATGGGTGCGGTACTGAAGCTGGTTGGGGTGACACCGAAACGTCCGCTACCAACACCGGGGTAACGGGTGATTTTGATGTGACTGTCACTATTGCCCCAGGTCCGGTAGGTGCCTTCTGGTCGAGTACTGGGCCAACATTTGGGTCCGGGATACTTGCTGATGGAACTACCGGCAATTACTCCGGCAGGATCAGCTTCGGCGTTACGATTGCTGCGGAGTATACCGGTGGACTGACAGGGCAAGGCGCTGCCCCGATGACGCTCGTGATTGACAGTATCAGCGTCTATGCCGGCCGCCACGCCACCGTTTACCAGGTTGCTGGTGATGATTATGCTAACTGGGCGGAGACCACGGCAGGCAATACCGGCACGTCGGCAGCAGTTGCCCTGACCGGCAGCGGTCTGTCTTGGGCACTGGTAAATGATTATGATCTTGTTAGCTGGAATCCAGCTGATGTTGCTGTTGCGGGCACGTCTTCGACTCGTACTTTCGGACTCGATATAGCTGGTTTCACCGATGGCTTTGCCGAAGGTATTACGGTGACGGGTCATGTCGAGTATGCTGCCGTTCCCGAACCGGCTACGCTGAGTTTGCTGGCCCTCGGCGCACTGGCGATGTTCCGCAGGAACCGCAGGTAGATTACTGATTATAGCGGTAGACAAGAGCGGGGCGGTTGCGATTCTCTCTGAATGGCAGCCGCCCCGTCTCCACATGTGGCGGGGACGGATCAAAGACGAGCAAAAACGGGGACTGTCCCGATGTTGGGACTGTCCCCGCTTTTGCGGTCGATAGCGTATGCTGCGTCAGATAGCGCACGACGCGAAAGTGGGGACAGTCCCAGAATCGGTACAGTCCCCATTTTCGCTTCCCATTTTCGCTTATGCGTGCTATCGCTGAACACTAGCTGGGGGCTGCGAACAGCTTGGCGGCCATGGTTGTGGGGCTGTTGATGATGGGCTTGAAGTCCATCAAGTCCAGAATCTGCGTCTGGATATCTATGCCGGGGGCTACTTCGGTTAGTTCCAATCCATCTGCCGTCAGCGTGAACACTGCACGCTCGGTTACGTAAAGCACCTGCTGGCCGATCTGCATTGCGTAATCAGCATTGTATGATATTTGCTCGACTGTCTGGACGAATTTACGTGCCTTGCCTTCCTGGATGATCTTCAACTCGCCGCCTTCGACTGCAACCTTCAGACCGCCGGCTGTGAATGATCCGCAGAAAACCAGCAGTTTGGCAGTTTGTGAGATATTGACGAATCCGCCGATTCCCGGCACGCGCGTTCCGAACTTTGACACGTTCACGTTGCCGCGTGCATCTATCTGTGCGGCCCCGAGGGCTGCGTAATCCAAGCCGCCGCCATCGTACAGGTCGAACTGTTCTGGCTGGCCTACCACTGCTTCGGGGTGTACGGACGCTCCGAAGCTCATACCGCCGGCCGGTATTCCGCCAATCGGTCCACTTTCGACCGTCAGCGTGAATTTGCTCAGAATACCCTGCTCCGCGGCGATTCGGGCGATGCCTTCGGGCATGCCGATACCGAGATTCGCAATCGCGTTTTCGGGCACTTCCTGGCAAGCGCGAGCGCAGACGATCCTGCGTTCATTCAGCTCCATCGGCTCCAGATGGCCCCCCGGTGCTTCATCTGCCGGCTGCGAGGCACAGTATCGCCAATTGTACGCCTCGGCGAATGTCTGTTCGTGCTCGTGAGGCTCGGATACCACGATCCTGTCGATCAGTATGCCGGGCACTATCACCTGTTGGGGCTCGATCGGCTGATCAAGCAGTTCGCTGACCTGGGCGATTACAATTCCGCCTGAGTTGTGCACGGCCTGCGCTATCGCGAGCGCTTCTCCGAAGATGGCTTCGCGATTCATGATTATGTTGCCGGTAGGGTCGGCGCCGGTCGCGCGGATCAGGCCGATAGTTATCGGGAAGGCCTTGTACCACAGCCACGTCTTTCCGCCCAGTTCAACGCGCTCGACCATGTCTTCGGGCGTGTTGGAATTAAGCCGCCCGCCGTCGATATCAGGATCCACAAAAGTATTGAGACCTATGTGAGTGATGCATCCGGGGCGACCGGCAGCGATGTCGCGGAATAGTTGGCATATAACGCCCTGGGGGAAATTGTATGCTTCGATCTGGCCTTCTATCGCCATCTTGCCTAGTGCGGGCGCCAGTCCCCAGTGTCCGCCGATAACGCGTTTGAGCAGTCCGGGAACTGCAAAATGGTTGGCGCCGCGAGTCTTGCCGTCGCCTTGTCCGGCCGCGTATGCCACTGTCAGATCCCGGGGCTGACCGGTTTTGTGGAATCTTCGCTCGATGGCGGCCGACAACGCTTCGGGGTGGCATGCGCCCACGAATCCGCCAGAGGCTATCGTGTCGCCATCCTTAACGAGTGCTGCGGCTTGGTCTGCGGTGCAGAGCTTGCTGTCGCGTGGGTCGGCCATTAAATCCAACCTCCGTTTATGTGCAGCACCTGCCCGGTCATGTAGGACGCCAGATCGCTGCAGAGGAAGAGTATCACGTTGGAGATTTCACGGGGCTCGCCAAAGCGGCCGAGTGGGACGAGCTTCAGCATTTCATCGCGAACCGCTTCGGGAATCGACAGGCCCATATCGGTGAGCACCACGCCCGGTGCAACGGCGTTCACCGTGATTCCTCGGCGGGAAACTTCTTTGGCGACGACCTTCGTCAGGCCCATTACGCCCGCTTTGGCGGCAGCGTAGTTGCACTGCCCGAACAGACCGATCTGGCCGGAGATTGAGGACAGGTTTACTATCCGGCCGCCTTCGGCGAGTGTGCCTGCCGCCGTCTTGCAGACGTGGAAAACGCCGGTGAGATTGGTGTCTATCACCATCTGCCAGTCCTGCTCGGACATCTTCTTGGCGGTGCGGTCGCGGACGATGCCAGCGTTATTTACGGCGATATCCACAGTGCCGAATTTCTCGACAGCGGCCTGGAACATTGCCTCGACGGCGGGGAGGTCTGTAACGTCGGCAGCGATGGGCATAGCGCGATCACCGAGCGAATCGGCGAGTTGTTGCGCGTTTGCCTTGTTTGCACCTTCGGCATCGTCGAAGTAGTTGATTACCACGTTAGCGCCGGCTTCGTGCAGCACGCGGGCCGTCGTTGCGCCCAGGCCCTGGCTTGCGCCGGTGATTACTGCGGTCTTTCCTGACAGGTCTATCTGTATCATGTTCTCTCCTGGTATCTTCAGTTGGTATTTTTTCGGACGAATACGCACACGAACTTGGCTGGCTTTTTGCCGCATACGCGTGTCTTGTGTGCGTGTGAAGAATCGAAGTAGAGTGAATCGCCGGCCTTGAGTTCTATGGGATCGTCATCGACGGTCAGTTCCATTTGCCCCGAGAGCATGTAAATGAACTCATCGCCTTCATGGTGGAATTCGCCCGAGGGGTCACCCGGATTGATGGTTATTACGAAAGGCTCAGCCGCCTTGTCTCGCTTCCGCAGGCCCAACGCCTCGTACGCATAGCCGAACTGGTTTCCGTCGCGACTCACCATGTCGCCCTGGTTCTTGCGGGTGACTACGTAAATCGGTTCCTGCTCTTCGGCTACGAAGAAGTCCGTTATTGATACTCCGATAGCGGCTGCGATTCGAAGCATGGTGCTGATCGGCGGTGAAATCTGTCCCCGTTCTATTTTGGACAGCGCGCTTTTGGTGAGGTCGGCGTGTTGTGCGGCTTCTTCGAGGGTCATCTCTGCCCGCGTGCGAAGTCGGCGAATATTCTGCGCGATGGCTTGTTCTTTCATAGGAAACAGTGTATCCTGAGAAGACACAAACGTCAATATTGTTTTCTCATCGCGCCGGTTTACGGCTGGGTGAAGAAGGAGAGTGTCTAATGAAAGATCCGGTAATCGTATGTGCATGCAGGACGGCAATCGGCGCGTTCGCCGGGGCGCTTGGTTCCATGAGTGCGTCGGCTCTTGGCAGTAAGGTTATTGCTGATGTGCTTGCCAAGACAGGCGTTGAAGCTGCTGCAGTGGATGACGTGATTCTCGGCCAGGTACTCCAAGCCGGTTGCGGGCAGAACCCGGCAAGGCAGGCGGCGTTGGCGGCAGGCTTGCCGGTTGAGTCTTCAGCATGGTCGGTAAACAAGGTGTGCGGTTCGGGTCTGAAGGCGGTATGCCTGGCCGCCCAGGCGATTAAGGCGGGTGACGCCGATGTGATTATCGCCGGTGGAATGGAGAATATGAACCAGGCTAGATACCTGCTCGACAAGGCTCGCGATGGTTATCGCCTGGGCCATGGCGAACTGGTGGATTCCATGATCCGTGACGGTTTGTGGGATGCCTACAACGATTATCACATGGGTATTACCGCGGAGAACCTTGCGGGAAAGTACGATATCAGCCGTGAGCAACAGGACGCCTTTGCTGCCGACAGTCAGGCAAAATGTGCAGCCGCCATGGAAGCAGGCAAATTCGCAGATGAGATTACGCCTGTTGAAATCCCGCAGCGAAAGGCCGATCCAATTGTCTTCGATACCGATGAATACCCCAAACCCAGCAGCACCGCAGAGAAGCTTGCAGGTCTGCGGGCAGCGTTTAAGAAAGGTGGTACGGTAACTGCCGGTAACGCATCGGGCATTAATGATGGCGCGGCCGCTGTGATGGTGATGTCACGCCAGAAGGCAGACGAACTTGGTCTGGCGGTTATGTGTACGATCAAGGCATATGCATCTGCCGGTGTGGACCCGGCGCTAATGGGCATTGGCCCCGTGCCCGCCACGCGCAAGGCATTGGATATCGCAGGGCTGAAGCTGTCGGATATGGATCTCATGGAGTTCAACGAGGCGTTTGCAGCACAGTCATTGGCGGTAGCCAGGGAACTGGAACCTGATATGGACCGCGTGAACGTCAATGGCGGCGCCATAGCGCTGGGCCATCCGATCGGTGCCAGCGGAACGCGGATTCTGGTAACGCTGCTGCACGAGATGCAGAAGCGGGAGTCCAAGTATGGTCTGGCGTCGTTGTGCATTGGCGGCGGCGAGGGCGTGACGATGGTTGTGCAGCGGGCGTAGAGACTGCGAGCAGGAGTATAACATGATTGAGCGTGTATGCGTTATTGGTGGCGGAACGATGGGGCGGGGCATTGCCCAGACTATCGCGGCTTCGGGGATCGCGGCGGTGATTTGCGAAGTGAGTGACGAACTGGCCGACGCAGCGATAGGCAAGATACGCGGTAGTTTGCAGCGTGCGGTGGATCGCGAGAAGATCACGCCCGAGCAGATGGATGCCACACTGGCGAAGCTGTCGGCTGTGAGCGATGTCCAGAAGGCAGCGGGCGCGGGGCTTGTGATAGAAGCTATCATAGAAGACCTTGACGCCAAGAAAGCACTCTTCGCTGAATTGGACAGGATATGCGATCCGGCTGCGATATTGGCGACGAACACATCGGCGCTCAGCATCAGCGATATCGCGTCGGCATGCGGCGATCCGGGCAGGGTGGTGGGGATGCACTTCTTTAATCCCGTGCCTGCGATGAAGCTGGTTGAGATTGTGTGCGGGTCGGCCACCAGCGAGCCAACCGTAAAGGAAGCGATGGCTTTTGTGGAAGCTGTCGGCAAGACTCCAGTTCAGGTCAGCGAATCGCCGGGTTTCGTGGTGAATCGGCTGGTGATACCCCTGATAAACGAAGCAGCACACGCCGCCGCCGAGAAAGTGGCCAGCCCAGCCGACATTGACACCGCGATGATGCTGGGGGCAGCCCACCCGATGGGGCCGCTGGCGCTTGCGGATCTGATCGGTATTGACATCGTAGTCGACATTCTTGAGTCGCTGGCGACGCAACTTGACGATCCGAAGTACAAACCGTGCGGACTGCTGTGCGAAATGGTGTCAGCAGGCAAGCTGGGCAAGAAGACCGGCAGCGGTTTCTACGATTATTCATGAGGCATCGCTACACCGAACGTGCTGCCAAACTCGAACTGGATATCGGCCTGGGGCCGGTCCAGTTCAGGTGCCGGCGTTAGCTGCCGGTTGGGCTCGCGGCGTCTGGCAGATATTGTTATTTCCTGTAGTTCTTGACCGCGTCGAAGATGGCAACGCTGCGGGATTTCGCCGGGGGCGTTATTGCTGAAGATGCGGATGGCGGCGGCCGTGCGATGGCTGGCAGAAACCGTGATGCCGATCAAGGAAATCGCCAGGCGCGTGGGCTATGAAGACGTTGCACACTTCTGCCGCGCATTCAAGAACCACATGAACTGCACCCCCAGCGTGTACCGCAACAAGAATCTTCCGAGACTCTGATTCGAGAGCTTACTTACGGGTGCGAAGTTTCGCCAGGGCGGTGCCTATCATTTGCGTTGTCTCGTCCAGCGAGACCAGCAGGTCGGTCGGGTTTGCGATGGGCGTTACGAGGCCTGTTGCCAGGTCCGCGTCAACCGCACCGTAGCGGGCGGGAATTTCGCCATCGGTCAAGTGGGCATGGTAGGCGTCGTGCTTGTTGTAATGCCAGAATTCATAGGGGTATGTCACGAAGCCGAACTGAGCAAACATGTCCGTTATCTCATCACGATTCCGACGGGCATCGGCGTCTACGAATGGGGATTGCATTGGCGTAGAGGCGGTCATCTCAAGGTAGGGGAAGCCGCGGCTGACTTCGCTGCCGTCTGCCTTGCGGAATACCGAGATATCCACAGCCGATGCCGACATGTGCGTGCCGACTTTTGGCGAGTCGGCTATCAGCCCGGCCGCGCGGCGTGCCATGAATTCAGGCGTTGGCAGCTCGCCTCGCAGTTCCCACATTACACGGTGGAGAATCACGTCAAACGTATAGTCCTGGCAGCCAAGTTCGCGTTGAACCTGAACTGATCGATAGGCATCTTCAATATGCAGCACCCACCCGCGGCGGTTCATTGCCTCGGCCACGCTCAGCAGGTCGCCGATGATTCCTTCACGTATGTAGAACATTCGCTCGGCATCTATGGGATAGGGTATTGTGGAGAACGTTATCTCGATGCCGGCGTTCTTGGCGGCATCAGGCATATAGACTACGGGCTGGTTGCACTCGCTTACGGGCGTGTTGCGGATTGCGTCCATGAAGTCGGCGGCTTGGTCCAGCAGTTGCGTCCAGTATTCGCGTCGTGCGTTCTCGTCTGCGGTGTTGGCAGGTGTGTTGTCAGCAGGCATAGGTATTCTCTCTTATCGCGTAAATTCTGTCCGGCATGATAACCCGCAGGCCGAACCCTGTCACGTGATGTCGCGATAACCTTGAACGAAATCGTGTGATTAGCGCAGGAGATTCGCAGGACGGGCTGCTACATATTTCGTATCTGGTTCAGGCGGCGGTACTCGGTGGCGGTCATTTGCATTGTTTGGGCGAAGCGGCGTGAGAAATACAACGCATCTTCGAAGCCGGCCTGCAATGCTATTTCGCCTATTGGCAGGTCGGTTTCCGCCAGTAATCTGCAAGTATGTTGGATGCGCAGCGAGCATGCGTACTGCCCGGGGGGACAGCCAACCACACGTTGCCAATGTCTGCGGAAAGTGGCCGGGCTCATGTGGTGGGCGGCCGCCAGTTTGTCAAAGTCGATTCGCTTGCGGAAATCGCGGTGAACCATCATGCGGATGGCCTCTATCGCCTGCATGTGTCTGTCGCCACTTGGCGGCGTCAGGCTGAGCAGGCTTTCGACCACTACCAACTCGCAGAGGCGGTCTATCTCATCAGTGCGGCCGGGTTTCTCTGCATCCTTTGCCAGGGCCATCAGTTCATCCACTCGGCCAAGGGCCGGACAGTCGCTCGCCATGTTCCATGCGGGCCTGCTGGAATCAGCCAACCCCATATTTCGGAATATAGGTAGGTTCTCCGGCATATACATGAAGAACAACTCGGTCCATTCCTCGTCAGGTCCGTAGCGGACAGGAATACCGGGCCATTGGGTTATCACGCACGGTGCCTCCACTCGCCAGATGCCCCCAGAAGAGTGGTAGTAGCCGCAGCCTTTGAGTATGAGTGAGAAGTTGAATGTGTCGAAAGTCATATCCACCCAAGAGGTCTTGTGGGGGTCATGGCCGATGGTCCGAACCGGCGTCCGTGAGGGAAACCACCGCATCAGCGGGGCAAGGTGGGTGATAAAATGATCCATAAGAACGATTATAGTGTCCATTGTTTCGGGTGTAAACATGCTTTATCGTGAGCAGGAAGTGATAGAGTGTCTATTGGCCAATTCTTCAGGAGTGCTATAATGAAAGCGTTAATTGTGTATGGCGGATGGGACGGGCACAGCCCGAAGGAAGTTGCACATATCCAGAAAGACCTGTTGGAAGCTGAGGGTGTGTCAGTGCAGATGTCTGACACGATGGAAGTGTATGCAGACAAGGAACTCATGGACGGCGTCGACCTGGTATGCCCCAACTGGACGATGGGTGAGATATCGGCCGAGCAGTGGGCCGGGCTCAACGAGGCGGTTTCCCGCGGGGTTGGTATTGCAGGCGTGCACGGCGGAATGGCCGACTCCTTCCGCGCAAACACTGATTATCAGTTCATGGTAGGCGGCCAGTGGGTCGCGCATCCGGGCAATATTATCCGCTATCGCGTTCATGTTGTTGATCACGCCGACGAGATCACAGCCGGTCTGGATTATTTCGATATGGAGTCGGAGCAGTATTATATGCATGTGGACCCATCTAACCACGTGCTGGCGTCGACCACGTTCGAGTTCAACGGATGCACCATGCCTGTGGTGTGGAAACGTATGTGGGGCAAGGGCCGCGTGTTCTACAGTTCGCTCGGCCACACGCCTGAGGACTTCGACGTGCCCGAAGCCAAGGAAATAGTGCGTCGTGGCATGTTGTGGGCAGTTGCCAGCCGCAAGTAGCAATCATCACAGACTAATCTCATAGGAGCAAGTGCAATGAGTGTCGAATCAGTAAAAGTAGGCGTGATCGGTTGCGGGAATATCAGCGGGGCGTATCTGGGTGGCCAGAAGCGATTCGGCGTGTTGGACGTTGTTGCGTGCGCGGATATTGACTCCGCCCGTGCAGCAGCCAAGGCCGAGGAGTTCGGAATCGGACGCGTTTGCAGCGTAGAAGATGTCCTCGCCGACGAGCAAATAGAGGTTATCCTGAACCTGACGATTCCGGGTGTGCATAAGGAAGTCGACATCGCGAGTCTTGAGGCGGGCAAGCACGTGTATAGCGAGAAACCGTTGGCAACTACTTACGCTGACGGCAGAGAGGTGCTTGAACTGGCGGCGGCGAAGGGTCTTCGTCTGGGTTGTGCGCCGGATACGTTTCTTGGTGGATCGCACCAGACTGCACGCAAGATTATTGATGACGGATGGATCGGGCGGCCGGTGGCGGGCGTTGCGTTCATGACCTGTCGCGGCCATGAGAGCTGGCATCCCGATCCGGAGTTCTACTACAAGCCGGGCGGAGGCCCAATGCTGGATATGGGGCCGTATTACCTGACGGCTCTGGTGAATATGCTTGGTCCGGCCAAGCGTGTGTGTGGCATGTCGCAGGCTAGTTTCGATACTCGCACATGCACTTGCGAGCCCAGGTTCGGCCAGTCGATTGATGTTGAGGTCCCAACGCACGTGGCCGGCACGGTTCAGTTCGTGTCCGGCGCGGTAGTGACAATCGTGATGAGCTTTGACATATGTGCCGCGAATCTTCCAAACATCGAAATATACGGAAGTAAGGGCTCGCTGTTTGTTCCTGACCCTAACTGCTTCGGCGGCGATGTGCATGTGCAGATGAGAGGCGGCGAGAAACGCCAGATGCCTCTTACGCATATCTACACGGAGGAGAGCCGTAGCGTTGGCCTTGCTGATATGGCCCATGCGATACGGACTGGCCGCGGGCACAGGGCGAGCGGGGATCTTGCCTGCCATGTGCTTGAGATAATGGAAGCGTTCGGGACATCAAGCGATACCGGAAAGTACGTAGATATTGTCACTCCGCTGACAAGACCGGCTGCGATGTCTACGGGTCTGCTGGCTGGTGTGCTGGACGATTAATTCGTAAAGATACATGGCCGGAGCGTCACATGCTGCTGTGCGCTTCGGTCACGTATTTGTCGATGATTGCCGGGATCTGGTCGGCGGTTATTCGGTCGTAGACTGTTTCATTGACGGTAATGATCGGTGCGAGTCCGCAGGTGCCCAGGCAGCGTGCCTGTGCCAGCGAGAACATGCCATCCGGGGTGGTTTCTCCGAGCGATATGCCAAGCTCCTGTTGGATTCTGTCCAGCACCTTGTCGGCCCCCTTTACATAGCATGCGGTGCCCATGCATACGCTGATCCGGAATCTGCCGGGTTTCACGAGATTGAAGAAATGGTAGAACGTAGCTACCCCGCAGACCTCGCTGGTCGGCACGCCTAGCAGTTGGGCTACAGCGTCCATCTGCATTGTGCTGAGGTAGCCCTCGTGGCTTTGGAGTTTGTGCAGGATGGAGATCAATCTGCCGCGAGGTTGCTCCTCTTTGAGGGCGTCATTGATTTTGTCGACCACATCTTTCGGCAGTGCCTTGCGGGCGAGGGTCTGGACGCTTTCCAGGGTGTTTACGGGAGTGTTTGTTTTCATTGAATGCCCCTAGGAAGACGCGGTTGGTAGCTGGTGTGCAGCAATTCGTGTGCGAACTTACTGCCGGGTTCGATCAGGAAATCTTCATAGAGTTTCTGTATCGATGGGTTCATGTGGGATCGTCGTACTTCCTTGTCGGCATCGATCGAGTAGAGCGCTTCGGTTCGCATTTCGAGCAACTCGGGGTCCATGGCGTAGGAGTCTTTGGGAGGATACGGCTGTCCTCCACCTCCGATGCATCCTCCGGGGCATGCCATTACCTCTATTACGTGGAATTCCTTTTCGCCGCTGACTACCATGTCCAGAACGCGTTTCGCGTTGGCCAAACCGTTTGCGACCGCAATGTTCAGTGTTTTTGAGCCAATGTCCATGCTTACTTCCTTGAGTCCCTTAACGCCACGGACTTCCCGGAAGTCTATCTTACCGTGTTTTTGCCCGGTGATTCTTTCTGCAGCTGTTCGCAATGTCGCTTCCATAACGCCGCCGGTCGCGCCGAAGATGTCGCCAGCGCCGCTGGAACTGCCCATGGGATCGTCAAACTCATCGTTAGGGAGCTGCCATATATCTATGTTTGGCATGGTCCAGTATCCGATTCCCCAAGACTTTATCATCTGGATAAGTTCTCGCGTAGTCAGTACCGCGTCGGTATATGGCGTTCCGTCGGGTGTTGCATGTTCCGGCCGCGCGGCTTCGTATTTCTTGGCTACGCAGGGCATGACAGCCACCATGTAGACGTTCTTTGGATCGATGCCGACCTTATGTGCGTAGTAGGTTTTTGCCAGGACCGATGTCATACTCATTGGCGATCTGCATGTAGATGCATTGGGTATCAGCTCCGGATAGAATTTTTCCATGAAGCTTATCCATCCCGGCGAGCACGACGTGAGCATTGGTAGCGGGCCATCGCCATTCAGGCGATTTATCAGTTCATTGGATTCCTCAACTATCGTCAAATCGGCGCCGAAGTTTGTATCGAATACGCGATCAAACCCCAAATGTCGCAGGGCGCAGACCATTTTGTTAGTGGACGGTGTCCCGGGTTTGAGCCCGAACCCTTCGCCGATGGCGGCCCGTATCGACGGGGCCGTCTGCACCACAACATGCATGTTGGGGTCGGCAAGTGCCTGCCAGACGTCATCTATGCTTGATTTTTCCACCAAGGCGGCGGTGGGGCACACCATTATGCACTGGCCGCATTGAATGCACACCGACTCGTCCATATCCATCCCGTGGGCCGGGGATACCAGCGTGTTGAATCCGCGACCCATTCTCCCCAGATTGCTCACCCCCTGAATTTCGCTGCAAACGCGGGTGCATCTGCCGCAAAGTATGCAGCGGGACGGATCCCGCACGACCGAGTGACTTGTGTTGTCCGGGGCGAAGTCTTTTCGTTCGCCCTCGAAGAGTCTTTCGCGAATCCCGAGTGAGTAGGCGAGATTCTGGAGCTCGCAATTTCCGTCGCGATGGCATGTTTGGCAGTCCTTATTATGGTTGTCCAGAAGCAGTTCCACAATATCTCGCCGCGCCTGGTGGATTTCCTGTGAGTGCGTTAACACCTTCATACCGTCCCATACTTCAACCGAGCAAGATGCCATGTGAGAAGGCATGCCCTCCACCTCGACAATGCAGACGCGGCATGCCCCAGCCAGGCTCAGCTCCGGGTGGTAGCACAGACGTGGGATGTGGATGCCGAATCGCTCGGCGGCCTGCATTATCGTCTGCCCCTTGGCTACCTCAACTTCCTGGCCGTCAAGGGTTATGTTGATTATCTCTTTTGTGTTCTTGCTCATGGATATCCCTGCCCGGGTGCTTTGTCACGGCGAAATTTGCGAACCTGAATATTCGTAAGTCGTTGCCTGTCCGCCGTTGCGGCCAGGTTACCATCGCTAATTGTCGCGTGTGACAGAGTACTAGTGCTATTGGCGAATCACCGCGTCAAATTTGCATACTTCATAACACCGCCCACACTTGATGCATTGTGATTGGTCTATCAAATGCGATTCTTTTGGTTTGCCCGATATGCATGTTACCGGGCAGTTGCGTGCGCATGCAGTGCATCCGATGCACTTGTCCTCATTGATAATATATGTCACCAGTGATGTGCATTTGTGTGCGCTGCAGTATTTGTCATTTATGTGGGCATCGTATTCATCACGGTAGTATTTCAGTGTGCTGAGTACTGGGTTGGCCGCAGCGCGTCCAAGCCCGCAGAGCGATGCTTTCTGCATGAGCTTGCCAAGGCGCTGGAGTTTGGCGATGTCCTCAGGCACTCCCTTTCCGGTAGTTATTCGGTTCAGGATTTCCAGCATTCGCTTTGATCCTTCGCGGCATGGGGTGCACTTGCCACACGACTCATCCTGCGAGAAGGTGAGGAAGTAACGGGCGATATCGACCATGCAGTCGTCCTCGTCCATTATTATCATTCCCCCTGAACCCATGATGGAGCCAGCCTTGGCGAGGCTGTCGAAATCCACCGGTGTGTCCAACCATTCTTCGGGAAGGCACCCGCCCGCGGGCCCGCCAGTTTGGATGGCTTTCAGTTTCTTGTCGTTGGGTATTCCGCCGCCGATATCGTACACGATTTGTCGAAGCGTTGTGCCCATTGGCACTTCGACCAGCCCGGTCTGGCGAACCTTGCCCGCCAGGGCGAAAACCTTCGTTCCCCCGCTTGTTTTGCTGCCGATGCGTGCGAACCATTCCGCACCGTACTGGATTATGACCGGGATGTTTGCGAATGTCTCAACGTTATTTATGACAGTAGGCTTGCCCCACAGTCCGCTGGTGCTCGGGTAGGGCGGGCGGATTCTGGGTTCGCCGCGTTTGCCCTCTATCGAATGTATCAGGGCGGTCTCTTCTCCGCACACAAAAGCGCCTGCTCCCAGGCGTATTTCCACGTCAAAGTCGAACCCGCTATTGAGAATATTCTTGCCCAGGAGCCCACGCTGTCGGGCGAGACTCAGGGCGTTTTCTATTCGGTTGATCGCAAGGGGATATTCCGCACGCACGTAGATGTATCCCCAGGAGGCACCTATCGCAAATCCACCTATGACCATTCCTTCAAGCACCGATAGTGGATCGCTCTCCAGCATGCTGCGATCCATGAACGCGCCAGGATCGCCTTCGTCCGCGTTGCAGATGATGTACTTCGTGTCGCTTTGCTCGGCGGCCGCGTTTGCCCACTTCTTTCCGGTTGGATACCCGCCGCCACCTCTGCCTCGCAGCTTGGAATCGGTTACTACTCCGATAAGCCATTGCGGATCGTTCTTATCCAAAGTGGTCGCCAGTGCATGGAATCCGCCCAGTGCAATGTGCTCGTCGATATCCTCGGGATTGACGATGCCTGCATTTCTCAGGGCGATGCGACTCTGCTTGTTGAAAAACGCAACGTCACCGTAGAGTTCAAAGAACAGTTGCGTAGCTGGTGAGGTATGTTGGATTGCCAATCGCTCGACTGTCTGCCCCTTGGCAATGTGGCAGTCCAGTATTTCCTGCAGGTCGGACTCTTCATTGACTTGATAGACTGTTCGTGAAGGCAGGGCAAGTATATAGGCTGCATTCTCATTGCTCGCATTTTTGCACAGGCCGAGGCAGTTTGCCTGTATCACTGCAGCGGTACCTGCTTCCAGATCGCTTTCGGCAAGCATCTGCTCGAACCGGTTCTTCATGTCCATCTCAGTACGGTTCTTGCAGTTGGGGTGATTGCAGAAAAAGAACTCGTTGCGGGCACGGACACCCGGCTGATCGTCAAGAATCAGATTCTCGACCGGTTTCCCGCCAAGCACGTGGGTGCTGAATATCTCATGTGCCTTTTCACGATCGACACGTTGGTATTTGACTAGAGATTCGCCTGGAAGGGCGACCCCCACGATGGGCTCGCAACTGCATCTGCCAGTGCAACCTGTCTGGTGTATGGTGATGTCGCTCCTGCCAGATGCCTCCAGATGTTTTGTCAGTTCATCGAGAACTTCTCGTGAGCCAGCGGCGTTTTCGCATGTGGCGTTGCCAACCTGGATTCGTATCTTCTTCGGGTATCCACGTTTGTCGACCACTTCCCCGGCTTTCGCCAGGAGCTGTTCGTATCGAGCGGTTACGGTTGCTGCCATTTCATCAGTCCCGGGCTCCGGTGCCCCTTAATTGCCTGTTAGGATCGTGTCATCATGCGTTGTCGACGGTCTCGTACGGTAGCCACAGAGTGATTCTAGATGCAAGTTGCCTATCTTTCAAGGTGTGCGGCGTTTTGTCCCAGGGCCTACGCATCTAATCAGAGGAGTTCGGACCGAGGAATTTCTTCATGCTTTTCTACGGGTTGCGCCCTGCCCTGCGAGTCGACAGAGTATGCCTTCCATCGAACGGTGAGGCCTCACCAGCAACCGATTTCTGACTATAAATGCTTGTGCGGATTCCCACGAAACCCGGCCGACTTCACAAGCATGGCTCCCCCGGATATTGCGTAATTCGCAATGGTGCAAAAAGGTGCAGAATTGCGAAAATTGGTGCATGAATACCATCTTGTGCACCTTTTTATAGCGTTGAAAATCGGCCGTTAATGGCCGATCACGCCAGCCGTTAGCCATTACTCACAATTTGATTTGACGTTAGACCATGTAACATTTGCAGAAATCGCCATTTTTGCAACGTTTTGGCGTGTCGGTCGGGAGAGTCTCACGATTCGTTTCTCACTCTTCCCCCACAAAACCCCATAAAAACCCACAATTCCCTGCATCACAATCCGCCCCATCGGTCAGTATGTTGATATAGGACTGCGCCTGTCCTGCAGCTGCCTGTCCGGCAGGCAGGTAGCTTCAGTGCCGCAGGGTCGTGATCCCCGTGCCGCATGCCAGCGGGGCCTGCCCGCCGTGGCGGGACATGTACAGAGAATCGCAGCCGCAGTCGAAGTTCACATACGTGCCTGCCCGCCGGAGGATGCCTCTCGCGCAAACCAGCCTGATTCAGATGCGATTGCCCTGAGTTTTGTCGGTCAGCGTTTCTTGCGATAAGCCTTTGGCGACAGGCCGGTTCTGTTGCTGAATTGGCGGCTGAACGCGTAAACATCGCAGTAACCAAGCAGTTCGGCAATTCGGGTGATTGAGTGATCGGACGTTTTGAGCAATTGCATTGCGGCCTCGATCCTTGCCTGGATTATGTATTCACCCGGCGACAGGCCGACGAATTTGCGGAAAAGCCTCCCCAGGTGGTCGCGTGTGCATGCGGCCTGGGTGGCCAGGTCTTCAATTCGCCAGATGCGATCGGGTTCCTGGCGTATCTGTCTGCAAAGAGAGCGTATCTGCCCAGCCCGGTTGCCGGAGCTGCCTTCACAGGTGTCTGGCGGCCGGAGGTATTCAAGAATCGCCGCGTCCAGCCATTTGCCAGCCGCCGACTGGTCGTTCTGGAATCGCCAGGCATCTGACATTCTGCTGAGCAGTTCGAATATAAGGTGGTTTGCGTGGAATTGCCTCGACAGATCGCCCGTAATTTCGGGCTCAGGGGTTATCACCCGGCCGCGTGGGTTCACATACTCGAAATGAACATATGACACTCGCATGGGGTTGGCATGGTCCGTAGTGCAGAAATATTCGCACCCTTTGCGAAGCAGGATGCACGTCCCAGCCGTCGCTTGTATTACCGTGTTGTCGCCCACAATGCGATAATGACCTAGCCCGCTATGGATAGCGAGCAGGTCGTAATCGGCCATGCCTGGTGAAATATTCCAGCTCCAATCACCAGCGCATTGCACGGTATTTGGGCTTGGAGGATTGATGCGAACTTGCCAGTTCTTTGCGGGCATGTCGTAATAATACAAAAAAGCATCGTGTATTGCCATTGGTATTGTGGGGCTTCCAAGGCAAAATGCATTGGAGAGGTCGCCAATCGGCGTCCGGGTGTTTAGCGTGGAGATACCGATATGTGTTCCAGTGATATGCAGTCAAGGCAGCGGGATGTGGAGATTCTGAGGGAGCTGGCCAGGCGGTATGCCGATGTTTGCAGCGATCCTGTTCAGGAGACCCGTCGCGACTTGTGGCGAAAGAAGAACAGCCTGATACCTACCAGGCCGCTCATATATATGCGGGCCTTTGCGTGGGGCGAAATGGCCGAATCGCGGTGCGAGTGCACCGATGGGCTGTTTCGCACAATTGAGAACCAATTGCGGCACAAGCTGTTCTGGGCTTCGCTTGACGATGACTCGGTGTTCGAGCCGTGGGTAAATGTTTCGCCGGTTTACGAGTGCGTGGGCTGGGGGGTAGAGTCGCAAAGGCAGACCACGGGAGATAGTGCCGGTTCCTATAAGGCGGTACACCCGCTCGCCGATCCTGCCGACATCGAGAAGCTTGTGACGCCGTGGCATGGTATTGACGAACCAGCCACCGCCGCCAACGTCGGCATGCTCACCGATGCCATCGGCGACATTCTCACGGTCAACCTGGATCGTGGTCCCTTCTTTCGGGCATTCTACGGGGATATTTCAATGTACCTGGGGCATCTGCGTGGCATGGAAAACTTCATGCTCGATATGTTCGATAATCCGCAATGGCTTCATGGACTGTTGGCGTTCATGCGGGATGGTGTGATGGCTGTGCATGACAAAGCCGAAGCTGATGGCGACTGGTGCCTAACTTCGCACGAGAACCAGGCGATGTGCTATGCAGCCGAATTGCCGGATCCTGCCGCCAACTCGCCGGGCGTCAAACGCGAGCAGTTGTGGTGTTTCATGGCCGCCCAGGAATACGCACTGGTTTCACCCGACATGCACGAGGAGTTCCTGCTGCGGTACCAGATGCCGATTATGGAGAAATTCGGCCTGGTGACTTACGGCTGTTGCGAGGATCTGACTCGGAAGATAGACATGCTGCGTAAGATCAGGAATCTGCGTCGCATAGCAGTGTCGCCATTTGCCGACGTAGCCGCCTGCGCCGACCAGATAGGCACCGACTACGTAATCAGCTATCGTCCCAGCCCGACAGATATGGTTGGGTACGGTTTCGACAGGGGGCGGATCACATCGATCCTCGAAAGCGACCTGAAAGCATGTCTCGGCAGGCACGTTGATATTACGCTGAAGGATGTTGAGACCGTCGAGAAAGACCCGACCCGTGCCCGCCAGTGGGTGCAGCTTGCCCGCGAGGTGATAGATAGCGTCTGGCAGTGAGTACTCATCTTACGTGTGTCAATAGAAGAAGGCAGATGCGGGGTTAACCGTGCCTGCCTTCTTGTGCTTCTCGTCAATTTCTGAGTCGCGGAGGTGCTGCTATGCCACAGCGGCCTGGGCCATTGCCTGGATGTTCTCCGGCGGGACGTTTGGCAGGATGGCTTCGTGGCTTGGGTTTACTATAAGGTTGGGCCCGAGCAATGCCTTGACTCGCCTGACATCTTCCTTGACCTGTTCGGGCGTGGCGTTCATGAGCAGGTCCTGCGTGTCGATGCCGCCCATGAAGGCAATTTTGCCCTTGAAGTCACGGGCAAGGGTGTCGGCGTCCATATTGCTGGCAAGCGCCTGCAAGGGGTGCAGGCAGTCGACGCCAGCGTCAATGAGCCTGCCGATTACATCATGGATCGCGCCGCAAGAGTGCAGGATCACCTGGTATCCGTGGTTGTGTCCCTGGGCGGTGAATTTGCGGAACCACGGCATGATGAACTCGTCGAACTGGTCCGGCCCGCAGATCAGGCTCAGTTGCGTACCGAAATCATTACCGAAGAAGTATCCGTCTACCATGTCGCCTGCTTCGGCGAAGAATCGCTCGTTGGCTTCGTAGTAGAATTCGCAGACCTTGTCGGTTACCGCGTGGACAAGTTCGGGATTCAGGAACATGTCCATCATGTACTTCTCCATTCCGAACAGGTCCATCACGTTATGATAGAAGCACGTCCAGAATCCGCTCGCCCGGTAAACATCACCTGCGTTGCGGAGCGTTTCGAGGCAGTCATCGAAGTTCAGGTAATCCGGGTTCGGCCATTCATAATCTTCAATGTCCGATACGTTTTCAGCGCCCGCAAGCGGAAAGTCGGTATGCGACTCCCTGTTAAGCCCTTCATCGAACATGGGCTTGCCGTCGGGATGTTGGTAGGCATTAGCGAAGAACTGTGGGCATATCCAACGAAAGTCATCACCAGTCTTCTGGCGCAAGTCCTCTTCGGTTTTCGTGCCGAAGTACTCGTGATAGATCGGCCAGGTGTCTTCATGGGGATCGCCCAGCCACAGGCCACAACGATCTGCTTCCTGTCCGGAGATGATTGTTTTGATTCTTTCGCGGCTTGTCATTCGCTATCTACCTGTTCTGTATGATTACTTGATTGTTTGTAACTCTTCACCCATCTGCAATACTGTGGCTGCGGTGGCACGTGGTGTGCGGCAGTGCGTCTTTGGTCGCGTAGGGGGACACGTATGTGCGCTTCGCCTGCGGCGAAGCTTCTTATACATGTCCCCGCTGGCATGCGGTCCCGATGTACGCTCTTGATGTGCGGAATCGGGTTGCGGTAGATGAGGCCTGTGCCTTTTATCTCAAGTGACATAGTAGTTATTCCTTTTCTTGTTCTACGGTAACATCTACGACGCCAATCCAGTGCGCCGCGTGTTGTGTCCATGGTTGTGGTGGTGTGCAGTCAAAGGCGCACAGGAACCTGCCAGGGCCTGTGGCTACGATATCGGCGTATCCTGTGGTCAGGAACGGCCCGAAGTTTATCTCGTCGGTCCAGGTTTGCCCGTTATCATCAGATGCGCGAACGTGATGGTCGACCGTCAGATCGCTCCCGGCTTGGTATGCGAGCGTTTCTTCTCTTCGCAGTCCGCTGCCGAGGTAACGCATGAACGACAGCGGAGCGCCGAATTCGGTGCTGTGTGGTGTGTGCACGGTTCTTGTTACTTGGAAGGCAGGCGGCATGGTGTGTTCCAGTCAGTGTATTAGCTGCAGGGGGCTTGGGCGGTAGTGGTTCTGGCCATGAGCTTTACGGGGGCTCTGCTTTCGGTCGGTCCCTCACCTTGCAGCAATTGATTCAGCATGTTCACGCTCTGGCGCCCCATATCCATATAGGGCACGCGGACGGAGCTCAGGTTCAGGCCATCGATAGGGTCTCCCCAGCCGACAACGGAGAGATCCTGTGGGACTGAGAGTCCCAATTGTGTTGCGGTTTCCACTACTTTCATGGCTACGCTGTCGGATATGCAGACAACTGCGCTGGGGCGGTCGGGCCCCTGCAAACGCTCGGTGACCGCATAAGCGACATTGCTCCATCTAAAACCTTCGTATACGATATTGCTGTCTTTGAAGCGGATTCCCCTCTGGCGGCATTGATCGAGCAGTGCCTCGCAGAGGCGAACCGATGCGCGGCTTACTCGTGCGGATCTGTTGCGTTTACCGCCCATGACGAGCATCAGTTTGTGATGGCCGAGTTGGTCGACAAGGTGTTTGATTATCTGTTCTGCTCCGCTGGCGGTGTCCGCGATAACGCATGACGATCCAGATTGCGGATAGCTGTTGAGTACGGATACCGCGGGGCATCCCATGGATCGCAGGCGGTCCATGTCTTCCGGCGGGCTTGGATCGCAGGAGATGACTCCGCCGATGCGCCCTTCGTTGAGCAGGGCGGCCAGCAGGTTCTGGCTGCCGCCACTGAACATTTGCGATCCTGGCATGGGGTAGAGTTGGCTTCTCCAGTTGAGCTTCGCTGCCGCCTGGCAGATTCCGTTTGTGATCGGGAGCAGGTATGGATCGTTGGGGGAGTGGATATCGTTGAAGGTGACCGCGATGTTCATGACGGTCTGGGGCGCATCGGTGACGAATGTGCCTTTTCCCCACTTTCTCACGATGAGTCCGGCGTCGGCGAGTTCCTTGAGAGCCCTTGCGACGGTGGCATAGCTGACGCTGAAATGTTTCTGTAATGCCCTTTCAGACATTAACTTATCGCCAGGGGTGAGGTCGCCGGAGCGTATCTCCTCTGTCAGGGCGTTTTTTACGCTAAGATAGCGTGGTTGTGGAGGTTGTATCTGTTTTGTATCCATAGTGCATAGAGCCTCGATGCAGTTGATTGCTTTATACTCCTGTTTTCGAGATTACGCAAGAGGGTTTGCGTGTGTATTTGACAATTATTCCAGATGTTGCGTGCGGGTTGTGAAGTTGTCGTCGGGGGTGTCGTGAACAAATGGGATTGACAGGGCATTTCGTTATGATATAATAACCACAACGTTATGATTATTGATTAGAGGAATTATGGCTCGCGTAACACTCAAGCAGATCGCCCAGAAGACAGGGCTCTCGCAGCCGACGGTTAGTCACGTGCTGAACGAGCGTGGGAACTATCGCGACAGGACGAAGAAGCTGGTTCTAGCTGCCGCCAGTGAGTTGGGCTACAAGCCGAATTTGGCTGCCCTGGCTATGCGGACTGGCAAGACGAAGGCTGTTGGTGTGCTGACTCGCAACGAGCCAGGGCACAAACTCTTTCAGTACCTCCCGGCGTACGAATTCCTTCTGGGCATAAACGACCGTCTCGATGCCGAGGGATATGTGTTGTGTCTTGTGAGGATTGGCGATGTCCGCGACGGGTCGCGTTCGCGCGTGTTCGAGGAGCATGCGGTGGACGGGATTATCCTGATTGATGTCTTGCCGGATGATGTGAGCCGACGCGTGGACGATGAGTTCAATGAAAGTTGCATCTGGCTGGACAACAATGTCTGGCGGGATGCCGGGTGCATAAGGCGTGACGAGGAAGCTGTTGGCCGGACGCTGGCTTTGAAGGCCGCGGAGAAAGGCTATCGCAGCATCGTCTGGTATTCCTCGGACCTTGATTCAATTTGCGAAGGTTCACCGCGTCACTATTCTACCGGGGCCAGGCGTCGTGGAGTGCTGGAAGGTGCCAGGCAAGCAGGGCTTGAAGTGCACGAGTTCACTTCGGAGTTGCGCGAAGATGCCGAAGCCGGGGGCGACCAGCTGGCATCGCTGATCACATCCGACACGGCCGTGATCACCCATGCACCATCGTTTGCTTGCTGGACTCGTGATGTGATGGAGTTGCGTGGTATGCTGGCGGGTGTTCACTATGGTCTGGCGTGTTGCGATGGCGATCACTATCTGGAAGACACATGGCCGGCGCTGACGCGGATGGCTTATGCCCGCTATGACATGGGCCGCGAGGCAGCGTCCATGCTGCTTGGACGATTGGAATCACCGAACGAACCGTGCAGGTCGAGATTGGTACTGCCCGGTGAATTTGAGGAGGGGTCTACGCTTCCTGGCCCCCAGATGGAATCCTGACTGGCCTGCTTTTGACGGGCTATTGTCCTGCAAAGGCAAAGAGATTGAAGAGGTGCAAAGATGATTAAACGACAAGCATTCACACTAATAGAGTTACTTGTGGTGATCGCGATTATTGCTATTCTCGCGTCGCTGCTATTGCCCGCGGTTAACCGTGCTCTGGATATGGCGCGAGGGGTCGAGTGCATGAGCCATCATCGTGCTCTGGGGTTGCGGTTAGTCGACTACGTGAGGGATAACAACGGTAACTATCCGCCTTCGGAAACCAACGGTCTCTGGCGAGGTAACGATGGCTTTGGTGGATATACAGGGTCGGGCCTGCCCTGGTGCATACTGCCGCTCGGTGAAGAGGAATATTACGAGTCCACCCGATGGCTTATCAGGTGTCCGTCGGTCAAGCGTGAATACGGCCCCTGCCGGAGCATGGATATCGGCTATAATTACTGGTTGGCCCCCCGCATACCCGATCCTGTTCCCTCCAACCCCGATAATGAAATGTGCTACAAGATTAACGAGAGCGATCTTCGGAATCCGTCGGAGTTGGCGATGCTTGGCGACATATCCAATGACGTCACCAATCCCTATTCTTTTAGCCCTCCTCCCACCGGTGCCGCCATGACGATATTCCGTTGGGGCCAATGGCCGGCATACAGGCATGCGAACAAATGCAACTTCACCTATGCTGACGGTAGTTTACGTCCTCTGGATGAAGCTACCGCGACCCCACTGGGGTGGGGTACGGGTGCGCCTGGCGTCACTATCCCCTGGGGGCCATTGGTCAGGCCGTAACTAAGCGGCGGGACAACCGCGATTTGAATCCGCCTGCGTTTTGCTTTACGCACGACTGAATTCCACAGATACATACCTGCGCCTATCACGCTATGCCAAGGGGCGGCTTGCGGGTTGTCCGCACTCGGAACATACGGGAGATTAAGATGAAGATGCGATCGAGTTTTGTCGGGGTAATTGCATTGGCGTGCCTGCTGTTGTCCGCTTGTGGGGTTCGGGCGGATAGTGCGACTGGTTCGCGATTTCGCGACAAGGTCAGCCTGAACGGTGCATGGCAGGCATGGACCCAGAGTGCAGGCAACAAGCTCGTCATGCCTGACGTGAGCAAGACCAAGTGGCGGCAGGTGAAGACGCCTCACGGTTTCAGTGGAGCATCGGCGGGTGCGGATCGCGTGTGGTATCGCAAGGTAGTGCAAATCCCAGCCACCATGAGCCCCGGCAGAGTCGAAGCCGTCTTCAATGGTATCGGTTTTCGATCCATGCTGTACGTGAACGGGCAGTACATCGGCGAAAACTCATTCATCTGCGTCCCGTGGGCGTCGGATATTACGAAGCACATCAGGTTTGGTCAGGACAATGAGATCTTGATCGGCATGGAAAGTGCCCGCGTGTGTGCCACGAAAACAGGTGGCAGGCCCTGGTCCCTGCCGAACGTGTTTGTCAGTAAGCGCGGTACCGGCCTGTATTACGAAGCCTGGATCAAGTCGCACCCAAACGTGCACGTCAGCGATGTCTACGTTCGACCATCGTTCCGCAAGAAGAAGCTGATCGCCGAAGTTGAGATTACGAACAAGTCGGCTGTTCCGCAGCAGGTAACGCTGAATTCAGCCGTCATTGCCGACGGAAAGAACGTAGCGCTTGCCATGCCTTCGAGCGGCGTCAGACTCAAACCAGGCGAGACCAAGACCGTCACCATCGAGAAGCCATGGGCCCGGCCGCACCTGTGGTTCCCGCACGATCCGTACCTGTATGATTTCAAGACCGTGCTGAAAGTCGGCGGCAGGACCGTTGACGAGAAGCTCACGCGTTTTGGTTTCCGCGAGGCATGGGTCGATGGCACAATAATCCGCTTCAACGGCGTGCGAGCACCGATTCGTCGGCAGACCGAGGGGCTGGCCTGGATACGTACTGACCGAGGTTCCGTCCGCCACCAAATGAAGCAGTACAAGAGTTGGGGGTTGAACTGCCTTCGTTGGCACTGTGTGCCCGCATCGCCTGAACTGCTGGAAGAGGCCGACAAGCTCGGTATGCTGATCTGGCAGGAAAACGAAATGTGGCTGACCGCCAACTACACGATGAGCGATGGCTACTGGAAGGCGTTCAAGGAACTCAACCGCCGCATTGCAAAGGCAAGCCGAAACCATCCCTCCGTGATTGCATACGGTATCGCCAACGAGTCTGTCCCGTTTGGGAAGTGGGACAAACCCGCCTGGCCGCCGGCGAAGCACTACAAGGATATCTTCCGCATTCTGAGAGATACCGACAAGAGCAGTTTTGTGACGATGGCCGCCGGCGACGATTCATGGGGTCTGTCTGCGTTCCGCGATTGGCACTATCCGTCGAACCTGGCTTCGCGCTGGTACGTGCCAAATGATTTCTGGTGGCTCAAGGATAATCATCACGCCGGCAGCAGCGAGAAGTACGGCAAGCGCGACAAGCCGGTGATCGTCGGCGAGGATTTTTTTAATAGCTTCCGCGGGCCCAATGGCAGCTATGCGGCATTCGGCGGGGAAGACTTCTATCTCGCCGGGCCGTACTATCGTGGCAATCCCATAATCAGAGACAACAATCGCATTCACACCGATATCTACCGCATGAGCAATATCGCGGTGATCAACCCAGCCGACCCTGCCGTCAAGCCGTACAACAGCCGCGTGGCCGAGCCTGTTAAGCTGCTGGCGAAGAACTATAACCAGAATTTCATCAGCGGCCGCAAGGTGAAGCTGCATTTCGGACTGGCTAACGAGGTGTGGTACCCGCAGAAGCTCGCGGTCAATTGGCAGCTAGTGCCCAGCGATAATCCTGGCGCCCCACCCGTATTGTCTCGCACCCAAACGTATGACATGCCTGCAGGCGAGATCAAATACATCACCATCGAGTTCGATGCGCCGAAGGCAAAGAAACGCACAGGCTATGTGTGGCGGGCGAGCGTTAGTGCCGGCAAGAAGCAGTGGAGCAAGTCGTCTCGCAAGGTGACGGTGTTTCCGTATCGCGGGATCACGACTCCGTGGCGGATGCGGATAGGCGTGTACGATCCCAAGGGCACGTTTGCCAAAGATGCCCGCAAGACAGGCGTGAAGTTCAAGTCACTCAAGACGCTCGACGCCAAATCGATCAAGCGTTTGGATCTGGTTATCGTTGGGCCGGGTCTGACTGACGATGTCGAGTGGAATTCACAGATCAATAGGCCCTCACTAGGCAAGTTTCTGGATCGCGGCGGAAATGTGATAGTGTTGCGTCAGAACAAGACTTCGCATATTCGCCTTCGCAAACCCGGCCGAACCACGCGCATATTCAACAGCAATGCAACCATCACGTTCGCCAGCCGCACTGATCATCCGATCCTGTCAGGGCTGAAGTCGCAGGATCTGCGATGGTGGGGCGAGGATCATTGGGTGGCTCGCGGGATGATTCCGACCACACAGGGGAATTACCGTGTGATCGCCCAAGCCGGTGATCCCCTCGGCCTTCGCTGGCCGGCACTGATGGAGACATTCGAGGGCAAGGGGCGTGTGATTTGGTGCCAGATGCTGGTGGCTGAGAAGTTGCGATCTGACCCAGTCGCCCGAAAGCTTCTGCAGAACATGCTGGTTTATCTTGGCAGGCGAAATCCAACGCCCAAACGCATTGGCCTTGTGGCATCTACCAATACAAGGATCAAGACACGCTGCGATCAGCTTGGGCTGAAGTACACCATGCCGCTGGAAATTGACGGTTTGAAGAGGCTCGGCAAGTACAAGGTGCTTATCGCTCAGAGCGAAGATGTGAAGTCGCCTGATATGGTTGCCGCCTTGCGGAAGTATCTGCACAATGGCGGCACGGTAATCCTTCGTAATCTGACAGACCGAAATGTTAATCTCGTGGCTGCTCTTGGCGGGCCAAAGGTGGCGGCGAAGGCAATCGTTCCCCATCAGGGCGTGAGAGTTGCCGACAGCAATCTTACCAGCGGCATGGGGCAATACGACTTGTGGTGGCGTGTGGGCAACTGGGACGGATACGGCCCGCGCGCAGACTGTACCAGAGTTGTCGCTCCCATATGCAGCTACGTATTGTCGGGCATTGCCGATGACGATGTGCTTGTAGTGACGCCGGATAAGTGGATGCACGTTACTGGGAAAGTGGAAGACGCCTTGAAGAAGACCTCAGTGGCGTTAGCATGCATGAGGGTAGGCAAGGGCAGGCTTATTCTGGACCAGGTGAACTGGCACCTTGAAGATGCAGTGGGCGTGGGCAAGAACTACGCCGTCGCGCTGCTTTCAAACGTTGGAGCTGGTTTCTCCGCCTTCGACAATCGCAAGTCAGCCGTCACTGGGACGTTCAAGCCGCTGTCGATGAAGCCGGTTGCGAATCACAGTACGCATGCCGAGATAGATGGGACCGACGAAACAAAGCTGGTGAACGGAATCAATAATCTCGCACAACTGCCACTTGGCGAGCGTGTGAAGTTCAAAGGTATACCGTTCAATATCAGCGGGTTGGCTGTATTGCGAGGTAAGCACACTCCTAACCTTCCTAATCGCCTTGACGGGATAGAGTGCCGCGTAAAGGCAAAGGCGTTGTACTTCATGTTCGGTTGCGGCTGGTCGGCTGGTGTGGGCAAGACATGTTTCAGTTTTCAGATCAACTATGCTGACGGGAAGACTGCGATGGTGCCCGTGAAGTATGGCACTCACATGAGAAACTGGTGGTTCGTGCCGCTTCCATCGAAGGACAAGAACGCTCAGGTGGCTTGGGTGGGTCGCAACGAGATTCAGATGCCGATCTGCGCCTATATGCTCAAGTGGAAGAATCCCCGCCCGAAAGTCGAGATCAAGACGATCGATATCGTCAGTGCGAAGACCAACAACACAATCTCCTTCATCATCGGCGCATCAGCCCAACTGGCGAAGTGATACCCGGATCGTTGATCAGAACAGCCCCTCGGCCGCGACTCATGATGTCTCGGCAAGGGGGCTGTTGCTCGTTGGGCAGGTCAGATTCAGGTTAGTCTGCATCTGTTCTAAACGGGCAGGCGGGCAGGTTTTCGCGGTTGTAGAGATTGCAGATGGGGTTGTCGGCCCAGGCGTATCTGACGCTGGCGGGTTTGGCGATTCTTGGCGATGAGACTGTCACCGAATTGCGCCTTGACAGAATTGCAATTCACGATTAATATAACGTTGTATTGGTATAGCGTTGTATCTACATAGCACTAGCTCGTTACCTCGATGCAGAGGCAAATCGCGATGGCGATTCAACGTTCTACTTCTCTAACACGACAGCGCTACTTCTTCGTAAGTCGTTTGTCTTGGCAAGACCATCAGGTGCGAACGCGACGTAACTCCTGCAACTACGTTCCGGCCAAGGGCGCAATCGCCAAATCTAGCGCTGTCGTGCTAATCAAGGATGTGTGCCCTGCCACAAGGGTTGGGCCACGATTTGGTTCATATGATATGAGAGGAGCGTAAAATGAAGAGATTCGCATCGCTGTTATGTTGCATATTGGCCGTGATCTCGGCACTTGGTGGTTCATCGGTCTATGGCCAGACGATTACGGGAGTCACCATCGAAGGCGTCTCATCCGAACTGGTCCTGGCCGGCAGCTAAGATCGCACTGGCATTCATGTCGTTGACGGGAGCGGATTCGACGAGGCTACGGGCTTCCATGTTACCACACCATAGTTGCCGGGCACCGCAGGCACCATGTGGGTTACATACGCCACGTTCGGTGATCCTGATGATCTCCTGCCGGTGGACATCACTTTTGATCTTGAAGCCAACTACGATTTGGATTCATTCAAGGTGTGGAACTACAACGAACTCGGCATGACGGACCGGGGGGCGAACAACGTGGAAATCCTTATAGCCTCCAGCGTAGGCGGCGCCTTCACATCGCTGGGCAACTTCACGTTCACAGAAGCCCCTGGGCTGCACTACGTTGACTTCGGACAGACGATTGATCTGAGCAGCTTCTCTGCCGCGGCCGACGCCCGCTTGGTCAAATTCAACATCACAACCAGTTACGGTAGCACGATTGCCGGCCTGAGTGAGATACGATGTGACGCCGTCCCCGAGCCGGCCACGATGAGCCTGCTGGGCCTTGGCGGGCTGCTGACGCTGCTTCGCCGTAAACGCAGCTTCTGATATCCCCCTTTCGCCAATATACCAACGCCTCGCGGGCAACTGCGAGGCGTTGCTGTGCGCTGGCCGCCGCCGGGCGAGGCCATCGGCGGCCGGGAATGAGCTTGTGCTTACCCGGAATAGCGATATAATTGATATAACGTTATTATCGTCAGACAGAGGATTTGTAGCCATGGCCCGCGTAACACTCAAAACAACTCGCCCAGAAGACCGGCCTTTCGCTGCCGACCGTCAGCCACGTGCTGAACAATCGCGGTAGATTCCGGGACGAGACGAAGAAGCTGGTGCTCGATGCAGCCAGGGATATGAATTACCGCCCGAACCTGGTCGCCCGGGCGATGCGAACCGGCAAAACGAAGGCCATAGGCGTCCTGCCCCGAAGCGAGCCTGGCAAGAAACGCTTCAAGTACCTGCCGGCGTACGAGTTCTTTCTCGGCATTAACGACTGCCTCAACGCTCAGGGGTATATGGGGCTTATAAGGATCAGCGATACCCGCGACGGGACGCATTCTCGCATCTTCGAGGAGCATGTCCTGGATGGGATCATCCTGCTCGATGTCTTGTCCGATAAGGTGACCGCCCGCGTGGATGAAGAGTTCAAGGACAGGTGCATCTGGCTGGACAACAATGTCTGGCGGGATGAGGGATGCGTGAGGCGTGACGAGTTGACTGTCGGCAGGACGCTGGCGCTGGCGGCCGCGGAGAAGGGCTACAGCAGTATCCTCTGGTATTCGTTCGATATGGAAACCACCGAAGGTGGCCTGCAACCTCACTACTCCGCCCAGGCGAGATACCGCGGTGTAATCTCGGGGGCAGCCGAAGCGGGGCTCGAAGTGCGAGAGTTCACCGCACAGCGACGCGAAGATGCCGAAGGGCGAAGCGACGAGCTTGCATCGCTGCTTGCTCCGGATGTGGCCGTGATCGCACAATCGCCGTCATACGCCGCCTGGACTCGTGACGTTATGCAGACACGCGGTATGCTGCCGGGCGTTCACTACGGTCTGGCGTGTTGCGATGGCGATCACTTCATGGAAGTTATCTGGCCGGCACTGACGCGAATGAGCTACGCCCGCTACGACATGGGCTACGAGGCCGCGGCCATGTTGCTGGGGCGATTGGAATCCCCGGACAAGCCATGCAGGTCCAGGCTCATCCTGCCGGGTGAATTCGAAGAAGGCTCCACGCTCGCCGGCCCCAATAGCGAAGGCTGACGACGGGCCTATTGGGCCTTACGAATAGAGTAGTTACCGCCGGCCACTTGCACGAGTTTGATCCGCACCCCACTGCCATGAAGGCTTACGCTTTCGCCACGATACAGCACCTTGGGCTGATTCGAATAGACGAAGTACACTTCATAACAGCCGTCACCGACAAAGACCGATTCGGTGCGTTCGGGTGCTACCGTGAAATTCGCCCCCTTGTTTCCCGAGCGAAGACGTACCTCGACGGAGAACTTATTGGGGTTAACGATTTGAACCTGATTGGTGCCTCTCAGTTCTTCTTTGAAGCGAGGTAATGAGCTAGCTGGTTTGGACCGATTCGTCGACTCGGCGACGATAACCGGTTCATTCAGCGTCACCAGATCCGACTTTCCAGGTTGCTTGATATTGCCAAGGCCAAACCGAGCGCGTGGTTTGCCCACAGGTCCAACGGAAACGATGGCGGGCGTTCTCGCGCCAGGCAGACAAACCTTTCCGCCCCGCCGCAAGAGCCGCGTGATTATCTCCCGCTGCTTTGGCGTCAGTTCCGGTCCGAACCGGCCAATACCGCGCCAGAATGTCTGCATCAGCTCCTCGGAAGCGGTGATGTCGAATTGCTGCTCCCGGGGATACTCACCGGCCAGTTTGTCTAGCGGAACCCCTTTCTGAAGAAGCAGGCAGACCACGGGAACGAGGTGGCTCTCCGTAACCTCGACAACATACCACTTCATCTGATAGTAAGCAGTTTTGCCCTTGCTGTCACTGTCGGAAACAACGCGAATCTCCACAGCGCGTTTTGCGGGGCGGTCATCAAGGTAGTCAGACAGCGGATCTTGCGTTTTCGTTGGCTTGCCGGCCAGCAGGTCTCCCACCGCGGGTCGTTTGAACAGTCTCGGCCGAATGAAGGAAGGGTCCAGTAGCTGCTCCACGCCGACATGATATCTGCCGGGCTTCAGGTTACGAAGCATCAGCGGCGCTTTTTCGCCACGTCGCAGCGGGGTCTGCTTCTTCTCGTACCGGGCGAATTCCGTATCCGTTAACACGTAGACGATGACGTCCGAATCTTTGGCCTGGCCGTAGTGTCCGATGGCGGTCACCCATATGCCGGGCCCCTTGGACGGTATAACCGTTCGTAACTTCGTTTTCCCGTTTTTCCGGGCAACCTGCGGCCGGCCAGTTGCGGGTTGCTTGCCGGGTAGACGAATTCGACCATCAGGCAATATCTTCCCCGAAACCATCGCGAACTTGCCATTCATGAAATGATTAGCGGTTAACTTGTCATTCAGCACAGACCCGCGAGTGAAATCCTTCAGGACTCGGGCCGCCGCCAATACCGGGATCGGCCTGGCCAGGATCAGTTCATTGTTCTCCGTGATCGCGTACTGATAACTTTGAAGGGGGCAGGGCACCTTTGCCAGTTCGCCGAGTCCTATGTAATCGGTTCTTCCGGATATGTATTTCTTCGAAACGTCTTCGATGACAAAGATCTTGACTTGGGCTTTGGCCTGGCCTTCGACGGTCTTGACGATTATGCCTCCAACTCTAATCTTCCCGCTTGGCGTTTTTGAACCATCTCGCAAGAGGCATTGCATACCCTTCCCGGCATCGCCCATGAAACTCAGACGTCCGTCGAAGTTCTGCAGGACTTCCAGCTTATCCCCTGACTCGACGGTGTAGCATATCTTATTGTCCGCAGTCAGTCCGAATCGCAATTCAGCGGCCGACGCTTGGCTCACCATCACGCAGAATGCAAGGATAGGCAACCAAAGGAAGTGCACTCCGGATTTCGTGGTATCAGACATATGTCAGACTCCAATGGCGCTGCCGTCCGTGTTTCTTGCCGTTCGGGCCGAAGGTCCGATGGGCGGTTAGCCGGGGGTAAGCTGCGACGTAAGTCGCGGCGCAGCCCCCGGATACGCGACAAATAACTCCCCGTCCCGAAGGGCCGGGGGGAGACGCCATCCTGCGAAGTGACACGAACAATTGGCACAAAATTTGCCCAGTTATCAGGCATCCAACCCGCTGTGAAGCTTCTCTCGCCACCCCTTGCGGGGTTCTGATATTGGGGGGTCCGATCCGGTTCCGGGGGTTCCCTTCGGTCACCGCCCGGCTTACTGCCCATCGGACCTCCGGCCCGAACGGCAAAGAACGGCCAAAACGGACGGCAGTGCCATTCATGTCAGACTCCTTTCCAGTGCTTTCGTTACCTGCTGTAACTCGCATGCACCTGAGTGCATGCAATGGTAGAGGTCGGAGTATGTGTTGGCAATACTATTCATTATGGGGAGATATGAATTCGCCCTTCACGAACCCCTCCTGCGCATCGGAGAGATTTCGAGCCCACTGGATCATTTGCGGCCGGCAGGAGTCAACATGGACGGGAGTTTATTCGTGTATTTCCGAAAAACCGTCGCGAAATACTGGCTGGAGGAAAAACCAAGTCGAAAGGCGACCTCGGTCACAGAGTGTCGCCCGCCGGAAAGCAACTTCGACGCCTGTTCGATCCGCCTGCGCATGACATACTCGCCGGGAGACATACCGGTCGACTGACGAAATTTCACCTGAAACTGCGAGCGGGAGAAACTCGCCCGATTGGCCAACTCGCTGTTTGTCAACAATTCCGGCTCATCCAAATGTTCATCTACATACTTCAGCGTCGCTGAATCGCTACGGTTTCATCGTCGAACCAACGGAGAACATGCTCGGCCACGATTTGCTCAAACTGCTAATCCATTGTGCTTGCTTGCGAGGTGCAGAGCTACGCCCGCAGGGCCAGGATGTCCTTCGCTTCCTGGGCGCCTATGTCCTGGTGTTCGCCCAGTTGGACTCCACCACGGGCGGTGAATCGTTCGAACACTTTCTGCGGGGTGTCAGCGGGGATGTCGCATTCTGCGAAAGTGGTCCCCAAGCCGAGTGAGCGGAAGAATGTTTCTGTGCGGGCGATGGCGGCGTCGATTCGCTCGTCCTCGCTGCCGTCAGTGATCTGCCAGATTCTCTCTGCGTATTTCAGGAGCTTGCCTTTCTTTCGCTCTCGCTCGTGTTGCCATAGGCCAGGCAGGACAACTGCCAGTGCACGCGCGTGGTCCAAGTCATAAAGGGCGGTCAACTCGTGGCCGATCAGGTGCGTGGCCCAGTCCCCGACTGCTCCGCATTTCAGGATTCCGTTGAGGGCATGTGTAGCGCACCACATTATGTTTGCTCTCGCGTCATAGTCCGTGGGGTTCGCCATTACCTTCGGGCCTTCCTCGATCAGCGTAAGGAGGATTGCTTCAGCCTGTCGGTCGACCAAGGGGCTGTTGACGTCGTATGTCACATATTGCTCAATCACGTGAATAAACGCGTCAACGATGCCGTTTGCGGTCTGGCGCTCGGGCAGGGTGAATGTGGTTTCGGGGTCGAGTATGGCGAATTGCGGATACACATGCTCGGAGAAGAAAGCATGTTTCTCCTGTGTGGATGCGCGGGAGATCACCGCGTTAATGTTCATCTCCGAACCGGTAGCAGGCAGCGTGAGCACGCAGCCGAGTTTGATGGCGGCCTGGCACTGTGTTTTCTTGAGGCACATGTCATACGGATCTTCGCCTTCGTACAGCATTGCGGCGGCTATGTATTTGGTGGCGTCCAACGCCGATCCGCCACCGACTGACAGCAGGAAATTGGCGTTGGCGGATTTGGCCTGCTCTACAGCTTTCATGCAAGTTTCGTGGAGCGGGTTTGGCTCGATCCCGCCGAACTCGCATACATCTCGCCCAGCGATCGCTTCCATAACCTGATCGTAAACGCCATTTCGCTTTATGGACCCGCCGCCATAGATAATCATGATCCGTGCATCTTCTGGCAGCAGGTTCTTCAGTTCGGCGATAGTCCCTCGCCCGAAGGCGATTCTTACAGGGTTGTGGAACTCGAAATTCAACATCGTGTTTATCCTCTTTCACTCATCGGTGGCGATCTATGTCTTATAGTGAAATGGCTATGCTTGATCAAGCTTATGCTGTGTGCTGTTGCAGTTTTATGCCACGCTGGGACGGTATTTTGCGTATTGACTTGGGGCCATGCCGCGATGTTTGCGGAACAGTCGCGAGAAGTAGAGCGGGTCGCGGTACCCTAGCTGGTATGCCACTTCTTTTACGGTGGTCCCTTCGGGGCTTCGCAGGAGTTCCTGGGCCTTGTCGAGCTTCATGTCTATCTGCACCTGCTTGAAGCTTCTGTTAAGGAGCTTGGCGAACATGTGCGAAAGCGTGTGCGGGCTACGATGGACTATCGCGGCGGCTTCTGCCAGCGAAACATTGCGGTACAGGTTCTGCTGCATATGTTCCAGCACGGGACGAAGTATGCCATCGCTGCCAAATCGTACCATGTGGCGGGAGACTATGTGATCGGCAAGTACCTGCACGAGCCCAAGCACGTGCTCTTTGCGGACGGGTGTCAGGTAGGGAGTTATCTCGAAAGCCCTGGCGAGTTGCTCTGTCTTGTATCGTTCGGACCACTGTTTGCGAATCGATGCGGGCATCTTCTTGCGGCAGCGATACTGCCCGATCATCACGAAGCCCAGCAGCTCTTCGTAGAGGTAGACGGGCATTACCGCTTCGCTGAGCCCGGCATGACATTCGTAGGATACGAGCTGCTTCGTTTGGGAGGTCTGGGTGAACATCGCCATATCCAACGCTCTGCACTTGTGCTCGAATCCGAGACGTTCCCTGAGATACCTGCAATAGCGGCAGCTTCGCCAGTTACCGCCGGTGGCTAGTTCATCTCCGTCGGTGGAGATGAACGCGATGCGTATCGATAGCAGCACGCAGAAGTGGTCCAGCATGGTTTGCACTTGCGGATCGAGAATGGTGGCATTTGCCTGCTTCATTTGTCTTTTCTTCGGTTACTGCCGCATTTTTGCTCGTCAGGAGTCTTCTAATCATCTCTTCATCATCATCTTGCCATATGGAGTAATAATAGCAGGAATGGCAAGAAAGTCCATATCATTGACCGATACGTGTATTCGCTATTCAGTCGGCGGAGGTTACATTCATTCGCGATACGCATAGCAGCGGAGAAATCCCGAAGGAGACACATATGACGTCGCGAGAAGTAGTGAGAATGGTTTTCGAAGGCAAGGCTCCGCCGTATGTGCCCTGGTCGTTTGGGTTTACCTCCGAGGTTATGGGCGAATAATTCTAAATCCTGGCCGTTGCAGCCGGTTGAGCTGCCGTTACGGTTGGGTGTTTCAGGCAGATATCGCATTCATCTGGGGACATACGGTTTCTGCAAATACATTGGGCTTCGTGTGCGACTCAGCGACGATTTGTGCTGCACGCACATTGGGCCGCCTTCGCATCTGGATTCGTTCAGTCAGCCGGCAATTATGCGACTAATCCCAGGTTTCTGATGGCTTTGGTGAGATTAGTCGGCATGATCGGGCTGTGGAGATACGATTCGCATCTGGAGTTGCTTTCGGCTGAAGTTGGTCGCTTGCCGTCGAATCCGGTAAGCACGATCACTTTGGCGCAATCGTCTGAGCTGATATTATGGGTGCTCTCGCATGATCGCATAGCAGCGAGGGAATCGCTTATTTCGCCTGCATTACCCACGAGGCAGACGAGATCATAGCGTGTGCCTTGCTCAAGGGCGTTCTGGAATGCGTCCACACCGCTTTTTCCGCAGCCGGTCAGGTGACAATCGCCGAGGTGCCTCGACAGTTCCATAACGAGCTGTTGACTGATGAAGTCATCGACGGCGATGAGAATCCTCAGGTTTGCCGCAGGTGTAATTGTATCGTTGCAACCGGCATCATTGTTCTGAGTCTGGCATTGTTTGCCGGAATCGTCCAAAGAAGTTCCGATGCTTCCATTACGCAGGAAAGCCATCACTTCGCTTAACCAATCTTTGGCTATTAGAAGGTTGCCTGTTTGGGCCTGGCCTTTGGGAATGTTGCCCAGGCACGTTTCTATGGAGTGTACTACCTTGCCAAGGTCGCCCAGGCCGACAAATCCCGCATCGCCCTTAATGGTATGTAACTGGCGAAGAATGGCTTCGAGGAATTCGGTGTTCTCCGGATTCGATTCCCACTCAAGCGCATTGGCTTCGATATCTTCCAGTCGTTCCTCGGTGCTCGCCAGATAGTCCGTGGCGAGGGCATCGTCAACGTCACTGATAAATGCCCAGTTCTGGTAGTCGGGCAGGGTGTGAATCAGGGCTTCGAGATTATCGATTGTTTCTGTCATGCCATGGGTCCTGATTTTGGCGCACAGGGAAATACGGTCTCCAGTGCGTCCTTTTCGTATGTCGGTGATTTACTGGCCAACCTTTTGCAGCGTGTCACGCAAATTTCCGCCAGGAGGGGCTCGTCTGCGATTCGATCCGACGGCAGGTTTTGAGCAGTGTATCGCAATAGGGTGTAAAGGGTTGCGAGAGACTAGCAAAGTTGAGGTGCTTGCTATCCGATAGCAGGCAATAGGGAAGGGGCTTTGAACTGTCCGCAGAATGGTGTTTGTGCGTAGTGCAGAGCCTTGTTGTTTACTGGAGTTATGTCTGAGTCACATGTGCCTGCCGCCGAATATAGGGTGCTGCGACGGGCAGGTAGATTGTGCAGTTAAGTGACAAAGGAAAGGTGACTTTGTGGGTTTTGCCGAAGAACTGCTGAACGATCTGGTCACAGAGAGTCGCGAGAATCTTGACGCTATCGAACCAGAGCTGCTCAAGATGGAGAAGGACCCGGAGAATATTTCGCCGGATACACTGAACAGTGTCTTCAGGGCGATTCACAGCATAAAGGGTTCGGCGGGGTCATTTTCATTTGAGTCCCTCAAGAATCTCAGCCATTGCATGGAAAGCGTTTTTGTGCCTATCCGTAACGGGCGATTCGCCATCACTCGGGAAATAATGGATGTCTTGCTGCGAGGGGTCGACAAACTTCGCGCGATGATAGACGACATCCATGCCAGTGACAGCGTCCCCTGTGAGGAAGAGATAGATGAGTTCAAGCGGATTCTCTCCGAAAATACTCATCGGGATGATCTTCCGCAATCTGGATTGCCCGTTTTGCCTTCCCGGCGAGTATCCAAAACTGTTGATGAAACCATGCCGGAAAGGGAAGCAATGCACGCCGAGTGTGATCTTGGCGACAAGCGGGTTAGGGCCCTGGTAGAACGGGGAATGTTTGTTTACAGGGTAAACCTGAATATTGGGGAAGACCTGTTGAGTCGAGGCATGGATCTTGAGGCGATGCTCAAGACAATGTCATCGGTCGGACAGGTCATCGCTTTGCCCGACCGGGCTGATAAACTCGATCTGACACAAGATTCTGATACCGCATTCTCGTTGGTTTTCGCATCAGTGCTTGAACCGAAGTTCCTGCCCGAAGGGATAGCGTTGCCGGCCGACCGTATCGAAGAGATAGACGTGTCGGCGATGAAGCAACGTATTGCCGAGTCTCGCCAGGCCCATTCAACGCGTGGAGCAAGTGTCGCTGAATCTAATGTCGCCGGACCGCTCGATGTTGGTGGCAATGACGCCAGCAATGGCGCCAAACCGTCGGGGGGGGAGACGTTGCGTGTGCGTGTGGATTTGCTCACTCGTCTGATGAACACTGTGGGGGAGCTTGTGCTGGGGCGAAATCGTTTGATGAGCGCACTTGACGGACATGGTGATTCCATAAGTGGTTTGGGGGAGATACTGCAGGATATAGATCACGTTACCAGCGAGTTGCAGGAGAGCGTGATGCAGACCCGAATGCAGCCGATAGGTTTGGTATTCGGGCGTTTCTCTCGCGTCGTCCGTGATCTTGCTCGTAAGCTTGGTAAAGAGATCGAGCTTCGGATCGAAGGTTCAGACGTTGAGATGGACAAGAGCATAATAGAGCTTCTTTGCGATCCGCTTATGCATATTGTTCGTAATTGTGCGGATCACGCATTGGAAACCCCTGAACAGCGACATAAAGGCGGCAAGCTGAGAACCGGGCTGATTCACCTTCGTGCCTATCACGAATCAGGGATGGTGAACGTGTCGATCAGCGATGATGGCAGGGGAATTGACAGCAGGAAAGTGCTGGCGAAGGCAGTAGAAATGGGACTGGTCACCAACGCGGATGCTGTGGGGATGAGTGATCAAGAGGCGGTGAATCTTATTCTTGCTCCTGGTTTCTCCATGGCTGAAAAGGTAACCGACATTTCGGGAAGAGGTGTTGGCATGGATGTGGTTCGCAACAATATCGAGAAGCTTGGTGGACATATTCAGATAGACACGCAAGTTGACAAGGGGACAACACTGCTTCTGCGACTTCCACTGACTTTGGCTATTGTTCCGGCATTAATCGTGGGCACAGAGGGGCAGCGTTTTGCTGTCCCACAACAAGATATTGTCGAGCTCCTATGCATACGTGCCAAAGAAGCGAAGAATTGCATACAGAGCGTTCATGGCGCCTGTGTCGTAAGGATTCGTGATATGCTCCTGCCGCTTGTGCGGTTGTCGGATGTTCTTGGCATGGCCCGGACGTACAGGAACGCGGAAAGCGGCTTGCAAGGTGGGTTTGGCGATCGCCGCGAGAGCATCGTAGACAGGCGAGCAGGAAATATTTGCTCCGATGATTTGCCTGTGCCTGGGGAGGAATGCTGGCATACCACCCATCGCCAGGGAGACGGTCGGCGGGCAAGTTGGCGGAGTGACTATAACATCATGGTGCTGAGGTCAGGGAACCACAAGTTTGGCGTTATCGTGGACAGTTTGTTTGATAGTGAAGAAATTGTGGTCAAGGCCTTGTCATCTCTCGTCAAGGGTAGCGGATGCTTCTCGGGGTCAACGATCATGGGTGACGGTAGGGTAGTGATGATTATTGACGCTGTCGGCCTGGCGGATAGGGCTGCTCTGAGCTTCACTGATAGGGATTCCGAGGTAAAGCGTTACACGGAAAGACTTGCCGGTCTGAACGCCGCATCTTCCGCCAATCGTCGATCCGTCATTTTGTTGAAGAATGCTCCCGGTGAGTACTTGGCCATTCCGCAGGACAAGGTGCTGCGTCTGGAACGCATATCCGCTTCGGATATCAAGAGAATTGGCGATCGAGAATTCATCCATTACAGGGGTTCAGGTCTTCCGCTTATACGCCTCGAAGACCATCTTTCGCTTGAGAGAATCGGCCACGAGCAGCAGGAATTGTTCGTGATTATTCCCAAGCACAGTGGCTACGGCAGTGAGATGCAAGCCAAAGCCGGTATCATAGCTGCCGGGATAGTGGATGCATTGGACGTGGATGTTTCTCTTGATGAGGGCACGGTCAGTGGTCCGGGCATGCAAGGCACTGCGATTGTGAACGAGCATCTGACAATCTTCCTTGATCCGGTCGAGTTTGTTGACAAGGTATGTTCATTCAGGGAGGCAGGATAGATGATACAGTTCGCCACTTTCAGGCTTGACAGTCAACTGTTTGGCGTGGATGTCATGCTTGTTCGGGAAATCAATCGCCAGACTGAGATTACCCGTGTTCAGCATTCGCCTGGGTTTGTTCGCGGACTCATCAATCTGCGGGGGCACATTGTGACGATTGTTGACCTTGGCGTACGGATGGGGTTTGGCGAGCGGACTATATCCGGTGATAGCCACAATATTATTCTGAAAAGCGAAGACGAGCTTGTTTCTATTCGACGGATAAGGGGTGACGATTTGCATGCTTTGAAGACGAGTGATGATGTTGCCGGGTTCCTCGTGGATGATATTGGCGACGTTGTGGATGTTGATGAGTCACAGATAGAATCCTCTCCCGCAAACTTATGTGAGACAATCGGGAAGTATATTTCTGGAGTTGTAAAACTGGACAGTGAACTTCTCTTGATACTGAATGTGGAAGAACTGCTGAAGAAGCAAGCGGTAACGTTGGTCTGAGAGGAAAGTTGATCCTCTGATGTTTGATATGCCCTTATTTAGGCCGGAGTAAGAAAACTGGATTCACACACGACTATTTCCAATGTTCTCGTGGTCGATAGTGCGGTCGCATGCAGGCGACTCGTCGTCGAGACAGTTGAGCGAATCCAGGACGCCACCGTGGTAGGCTCAGCCGCTACGGGCAGGATTGCCTTGGACAAGATGACGCGACTCGCTGTTGATGTTGTGCTGCTGGATATTGAAATGCCTGATAATGATGGGCTTGCCACTTTGAAGGTACTGCGGCGCGAATATCCTGATGTCGGAGTCATTATGACCAGCCGCGAGAATGAGACATCTTCCGATATCACCGTCAAGGCCCTTGCGATGGGGGCTATGGATTGTGTCCGAAAACCTGAAATTGGTGGCACGCAAGCGAGTCGTGACGACATCGTTCGCATAGTGACTGCACTTATTCATTTGTTTGTAACGCGAAGGTATCTTCGCAGTACGAAGGTGGCGAGTTCCAGTGACTCCAGTTTCACCGGTGAACGAGTGGCGAATCAAAGTACCGCTCGCAGGCCGCGCGGCAAAGCTGTCACCCCGATGTTCGCGGGTGGCAATTCCGCCGTTTTTCGCCCCAGGCGGTGCAGGATCGACGCGGTAGTCATAGGCGCGTCGACTGGAGGTCCCACGGCGCTAAGGCAAGTCATTCCATATCTACCGGCAGATTTGGGTGTTCCGGTATTTATTGTGCAGCACATGCCTCCCGTGTTCACGGAGGAGTTGGCTACGAGTCTTGCCGAGAAATCAAAGATTGCGGTCAAAGAAGCGTTTGCCAATGAATTTGTGCAAGCCAACATGGTCTATGTCGCTCCGGGCGGTCGCCATATGACCGTTGGCAGATATGGGAATCCACGCAGTGGTGAACGGTCAATGAGGATAGTACTTAACGATGATCCCCTTGTTAACAGGTGTCGTCCGTCTGTTGACGTCTTGTTTCGTTCGGCGGCAGCGCAATACGGGCGCAACACGCTTTCGGTAATAATGACGGGCATGGGACATGATGGTTGCGAAGGTGTCAGGGCGTTGAAGACTCAGGGAGCTATAAGTTTGACGCAAAGTGAAGAGACATGTGTAGTGTACGGTATGCCCCAGGCTGTAGATCTGGCTGGGCTGTCTGACGAGAGTCAGCCTTTGTCTAACTTGGCATCGCGAATCTCGAGTATTGTGAGGGAATCCCAACTGTGCCAAGCTTAAGTACCATTAATGAATGTGATTTTGACCTGTTCCGCCGATATATCGAGGAGCATTGCGGTATTGCGCTTGGTGACGACAAGGCATATCTCATTGAAACCCGGCTTACGAAGCTGATGATCGAAAATGATTGCCACGATTTCGGTGCTTTCCATCGATTGGCCAGATTCGAAGAGGGAACTTCACTTCGTGACAAGATA
>CBDUQP010000001.1:0-78028 GCA_965369385.1 uncultured Phycisphaerales bacterium | reverse complement strand
CTCACCTGCTCTGTGTACGAGAATTCTTTCTTGCCAGAAAGAATTCTCGTACACGAGCCTGCCTTGATGTTCTCTCTGGAACTCCCGCAGATACAAGGCGCGATGTCCTACCGAAATGCTCACAATCATGCGCATTCAACACTTGGGCGAAAAACGAAGCAGCAAGCGAGACACTCCGCTTCGACTGTTATCAAACAAACGCTGATTCGAAGGCGGCTTGTACTTGCTCTTTTGGGAGATCCCATGTGATGGCTGCGAATGCCGTCTTTGGTCGATTCGCCATGGGCTCCGTTTCGTTGATCTTGCCGCATACATATTGGACAAGACGCGGGCCATCGGAAAACCCGACGTTGCCCTTGAGCCTCAGCAGTTTTTCGCCGAGCGTGTCAACTGCCTGTGCGAAGCGTTCGCGATTGATGTCGCGATCGGCTTCGATGGACACTGAGCATACTTTTTCCGGGGCGTTTTCCTTCATGCTATCTGACGGCCGGGTGTGTGACAGTGACGCGATGAAATCGTAATCGATCCGCCCGAAGCTGGTCTCCGTCTGCGGTGCATCGGGATTGATACCCGCCAGCACCTTTCTGAGAGTGTCCACTTCGCGCGGGTCTACGGTATCTGTCTTGTTGATGACAATGCCATCGGCCCAGGCCACCTGGCTGGTTGCGGCCCGCAGGTAGGCAGCCACCTTGGTGAAATTGGCTGCATCCACAATGCAGATATCCGCCATTACCTCGAACTTGCCGGCGAGAAACTCCTCGTCGATGAAGCTTTCGATGTCGCTGGTCTCGGCTATGCCGGTAGCTTCGATGATCACGACGCCGATGTGCGGCATCTGGGCTATATTCGCCAGGGCAAGCAGGAAATCGGTCTTTGTGCAAATGCAGAACAGGCTGCCCTTGTTGATCTCGAACATCTCCCAGCTACCGGGGCGCACGAGCCCGCCGTCAACGCCAAGCGTGCCGAACTCGTTGATTATCAGGGCACAATTCTGTCCTGCCACCTCCTCCAACGACAGGAGGTGATTCAGCAACGTGGTCTTCCCTGCGCCCAGGTAGCCGGTTACGAGAATAATCGGGGTCGTCATGCCTTATACCCCTTAACAGCTTCGTTATGCCCGGCCGCTTTTGCAGGCAACACAAATGCGGCAAGGCTAGATTGTTTTCTCATGACTATGATAGCTCTTTCAGCCACTCCTTGACCGCTGCCAACTCCGGTGTTCGCTGCGATGATCGCTGGCGATATTTCGCAGTCACAACGGCGGGTGTCTGGGCTTTTACCAGACCGAACTCGGCAAATATCTTCTCGTCGGTCACGCCAACCAAGTCGACATCCGTCCCCAGTTCAGCAATTGCACGCTCCAGAACGTCGCGTGCGGCTGCGGTTTCATCGTTCTCTTCACCAATGAGAAAGACAGTACCCTTCTTCTGCTTGATCCGAATACGCATCTTCTCGTTAATACGATTCTGGATGGCGGCTATCAGCTCATCACGCGGCGGGATACGAGAGACAAACGTAATCTGGCCATCGATACAAATCGTCGGAATATTGCGAACCATCAGCGACGACATGAATACCAGCGATTCGCGGTACTTTATCTTGTGCTCACGCCACTCGACGATACCATCAAACGCGGGAGTGATTTTGCGAACCGCATCCACCATGTACTGGCACGGGGCGCAACCTTCCGAATCGAGAGTTATGATATCGACGATCACTTTGTCCTGCTGGCCATACTCGGCCATGTCCAGACGGTCGCCGTCATCGCTCTGGCTAACCATGGCCTTGACGGTGTCCCGTTTATACTCGTCGGCGACTATCTCGCAAATTGCTTCCAGGTTCTCCGGCGGAGTTGCATACGGAATATCACATCCGGGAGCCAGTATGAATCCCTTATCACCCGCAATTTCCAGGCATTCGATGGCGTTCTTCTGGGCATCGACGGGCTTGCCCAGCAGGAGCACGGTCGTGAGCTGCATGTTCCCGCCGAAGCTCACACCCTCTCGCTGGCAAACTTCCCTGACGAATTGCAGTGGGATGTTCTCGTCAACCGAAATGCTGTCACACCCGCATTGGCACATGATTTCCACATTCTGCTGGGCGTGCCCGCACACGAAGAACGATCCCAACGCGCCGTTTTTACGAATGTGCTCGAATACATTGGTTGCGTACTGCGTGACAAACTCCTGGAACTGGTCCGGTCCGATCTGGCTGGTCATCGGGTCGACAACCGCTATAACATCGCAGCCGGCTTCTATAAGATAGTCCGACATCGCATTGCCCACATCCTGGCAAAACTTCATCAGTGCGTGTATCTCGTCTGGGGCATCGAACATCTTCATGAAAATGTCCGTGCCAAGCATGTGAAGTGCCAGAGTGAACGGACCGGTAATCAGGCCGTAAAGTGCAATATCGGGATTGGCGGCTCGAAGCTTGCGGGTTGTCGACAGCACAGCTCCAATTCGGCCGGCATCTGCAGATGGCACGGACAAGTCCGCAAGTGCAGTCCCGTTGGCCAGTGGATGACTGATTACAGCAGGGGGGTTATCCTCCGACCAGTTCAGCTCGCAGCCGAGCACCTCGGCCTCCAACTGCAAGTCGAAGGTAACGGGAATACCATCAGGCTTATAGCGATCAATGGCGGCCTGCACACCTTTGACCATGTAATCTTCGCTCTTCAAATACACATCGGCCTTAATGCCTAACAGTGCCCCTGCATGCACACCAACAAACGGTACCCAAGGCACTCTGTCCACCGATTCACACTTGATGGCCTTCGCAACTCTCTCTTTACCAGTCATCTTACAACTCCTGAGACTTCAAGTTCGTGCTGCCTGATGAATACAAATTCAGTTTGGAATGACATCTCATCCACCCTGATAATCGGCTTTTGAGGCTTGCAGCCCCACATTAATCTATAATGGAACTGTAATCCCAAACTGCCAACCGGTCAACCCAATGTCGCCATTTCAGGTCACATTCAAACCATATAGCAAGCTTCCAGCACGATATTACCACTTTCTGCCCTCTGGTTTGCCCCGGTGCGCCTCTGGCACCAAAGGCTCCTGCGGCGAGTAATGTTCACTCGGGTTGGACGAAGTAAACAAACCCGTCACAGGCCGCGCGTTGACTTCCGCAAAACGGAAGATGGATAATCCCAGTTCTAACAGTTACTACACTTATAGATGAGCACGATGATCGATAACGAAAAAATACTTATATTTGACGGGGCATGCGGAACGAACCTGCAGGCGATGGGCCTGCCCGAATCCACTTGGGGCTCATGCGCTGGATGCAATGAGTACCTGAACACAAACGCGCCCGAAGCGATAGTCGAACTGCATACTTCCTTCCTGCAGGCCGGGGCCAACGTGCTGGAGACCAACACGCTCGGCGCCAATGAGATTGTACTGGCGGAGTACGGGCTGGCGGACCAGGTCCAGCAGCTTAACCGGGCCGCTGTCGCCTGCGCACGGGAGGCAATCGGCGGGCGCGAAGGCGTATACATCGCCGCATCAATAGGCCCCGGCACGCGGCTGCCTTCGCTGGGACAAATAGACGTCGATGCAATCGCACAAGCATACCGCAAACAAATCGATGTGCTGCTCGAAGAAGGCGTCGACCTCCTGTTCATCGAAACATGCCAGGACATACTTCACACGAAGACCCTCATCGTCGAGTGCTTCAGGGCGTTCGAGCGGGCGGGCAAGTCCGTGCCGATCTCCGTATCGGTAACGCTCGAAGCAACTGGAACCATGCTTGTCGGGACCGACCTGGCTGCGGTGGCTGCCACGTTTGAACCGTATGGCCTGTTCTCGCTGGGATTGAACTGTGCGACAGGCCCGGTGAGCATGGCCTCTCACGTGCACTACCTCAGCAAGCACTGGGGCGGGCGAATCTCGGTAATCCCAAACGCTGGTATGCCCCAGGTGATCGACGGCCAGACGCACTACACACTCTCGCCGGAAGACTTTGCCGCCAGCATAAAAACATACGTCGAACAGAACGGGGTGAGCGTAGTCGGCGGATGTTGCGGCACTCAGCCGGATCACATTCGCTGCCTCGCCGACGCACTGAAAGACGCCCAACCTGCCCCGCGCACGCCTGAAGTAATCCCGTCGCTATCCAGCGGGTACCAGGCGGTGCCCATCCGTCAGGAGATCCCGCCGCTTATGATCGGAGAGCGGACGAATACCAGCGGATCCAAGAAATTCCGAGAACTCCTGCTTGCCGATAACTTCAACGCCGCCTTGCAGATGGCTGTCGAGCAGGAACGCACCGGAGCCGGCGCGCTGGATCTGTGCACCGCATACGCCGGCCGCGATGAACTTGTCGACATGACCACGCTGACCGCAATGTTCGCAGAGTCCGTCAAGGCACCGCTCGTGATCGACTCCACACGCCCCAACATCATCGAAGAAGCCATCAAGCTCTATCCCGGAAGATGCATTATCAACTCCATCAATCTGGAGGACGGCGGCGAGACTCTCGGCAAGATGTGCACCATCGCCAAACGCTACGGGGCAGCCGTTATCGCACTCACCATCGACGAAGACGGAATGGCGATGTCACCGCAGAAGAAGCTCCAGGTCGCCAGGCGTATTTGCGATCTGGCCGTCGGCAAATATGGGCTCAGGCCGGCTGACCTGCTGTTTGATCCGCTTACGTTCACGATTGGTTCGGGCGACGAGAACCTGCTCACCGCCGCAACCGACACCATAGAAGCTATCCGCCTGATAAAGAGCGAACTGCCCGGCGTGCACACCGTGCTGGGGCTCAGCAATATCTCGTTCGGCCTGCCCGCAAACGCCCGCGTGGTACTGAACTCTGTGTTCCTGAACGAAGTAGTCGAAGCGGGCATGGACGCAGCCATTATCCACGCCGGCAAGATTCTCCCCCTGGCGAGAATATCAGACGAGGACCGCGAGATGTGCCTGGACCTTATACATAACCGCCGCCAGCCAGGCGAGCAATCGCCGCTGATGAAGCTAATCGACCACTTCGTCGGCCGACAGGACCAGACCACCCAAACGCAGAGCGATGACCTCACCAAACGTCCCGAGCAACTCCTTCAGGAGAAGGTGCTCAATGGCGATCAGCAGGATCTGGCCGATCTGCTGACGATCCTCATGGAGCGCCATGACCCAGCCGACATCATCAATGCCCACCTGCTGCCGGCGATGCAGAAGGTCGGCGAGTTGTTCGGCAAGGGTGAGATGCTGCTGCCGTTTGTGCTGCAGTCGGCCGAGACCATGAAGCACAGCGTCGACATTCTCCAGCCGTTCATGTCCCACCAGGAAGCCGCCGCCGGCCTGAAGGTGCTGCTGGCTACGGTGGAAGGCGACGTGCACGATATCGGCAAGAACCTCGTCGCGATCATCCTGTCTAACAATGGATGCGACGTGCACGATATCGGAATCAAAGTCCCCACGCAGACAATCATCGACAAAGCAGCCGAGCTCGACGTTGACGTTATCGCACTCAGCGGATTGCTCGTAAAGTCGGCAATCGTAATGCAGGATGCACTACCCCGCATGAAGAAGGCCGGACTCACCCAGCCAGTACTGCTTGGCGGAGCAGCCCTCACGCCGAAGTTCGTAGCCGAGAACTGCACGCCGCAATATGACTCGCCCGTAGTCTACTGCAAGGACGCGTTCGCCGGGCTCAAAGCCATACATGATCACGAATCCGGTTCGCTGAGATCCACCACGTTTGAAGCCCACAAACCCCACGCCGCAGCACGCGCCCAGGTGCAGGCCGTGGCAGTCGGGCACGATAACCCCACACCCACTACGCCGTTTATAGGCGTAAGACACGAGCTCGATATCAACCCGGCCGAGATCCTGCCCTACATCAACGAGCAGGCACTGTTCCGCTGGCGATGGGGATACAAACGCGCCCACATGAACGAGCAGGAATACGAGAAACTCCTGAGCGATACCGTCCGGCCGATATTCCAGGAACTCGTGCGCCAGACCCTGCACGAAGGCCTCATTCAGCCGAAAATCGCATATGGATATTTCCGCTGCCATAGCGATGGTAACAGGCTTGTCGTTGACAATGATGGTAGGGAGATAGTGTTCGATTTCCCACGTCAGTCGGCCGGCTCACGGCTGTGCATTACCGATTACTTCAAGAGTGAATCAGCCGGTGGCGACATCGTTGGATTTTGCCTGGCGACCGTCGGCGATGGCGTTTGCGAGCGCATCCGTGAGCTGTACGAATCCGACAGATATCACGATTACCTCGTGCTGCACGGGTTCAGCGTGGAGACAGCCGAGGCCCTCATGGAGTACTGGCATGACATGATCCGCCGCCAGCTTTCCATCGCGGGCAAGGGTGTGCGGTCCAGCGACAGCAACGTCGCCATCGTCCGCAAGTACCAGGGCCAGCGATACGGTTTCGGATATCCGGCCTGCCCGAACCTGGAAGACCAGCGGAAGGTGTTCCAGCTACTGCGGCCGGAGGCCATCGGCGTGACGCTCACGGACAGTTTGCAAATGGTCCCCGAGCAGTCAACGTCGGCGATCATCACCCACCACCCGCAGGCGAAGTACTTCGCGGTATAGCTGGGGCGGGCACAGGTGGTGCGGTATGGCGTGAGGCGGATTCGTCGAAAGCGCCGGCCGCGCAACGCCCGAAATCTCCGGCCGAAGACAAAATAAAACCGGCAAAGTGTGTAACAATTTAGATTCTGCACTCAGCGGCGATTTTGAATATCGTTAAGTGGCCTTTTTTGCGAATATTGGCATACTGTGAAAACGCGCATTGTGTGAGATTGCATGATGCAAAAAGTTACATTATGGTGCACGTATGTAATATTTTGCACCAACTGATGGCCAGAGGACCTGGGATTATCTGCATCAAAACCCACACGACTGGTCAGTATACTAATATACGACTGCGCGCAGCCGCGACCTCCGGCGAGCGTTGTCGCTGCCATCTGGACCGTTGGCGCGAACAGAAACAATCGAGATCAAGAAAGACACATGCATCAGATATGTCCGTAGCGGTCAGTATGTAAGTATACGACTGCGAGCAGGTGTGAGCCAGCTATTGTCTCTGCTGCCCGGACTAGGTTTGTCACAACGATGATCCGTTCCACCAGAACGAGGACGAAAGGCCCTCACGAGTGCAGCAGAGCGGACTGCAATGGCACTCCCATGGCTGGAGTTGTCTTCAATACAAGCCCATGTTATTTCGCTTTTTCACAAACGGATCCGCCCCTTTTTGCCGATAGGAATATAGGTAGGATATAGCAGTTGACGACACCGCTAATCATTGCCTATAATCACTTTTGAGATCCGGCAACCTTTAACCGCAAGCACTTTCGGCCCGCGACAACACAGAGAACGCTCTGGGTAGTTTTGCAGGGCAATTTCGGAAAGAACAAATATAGCTGGTTGATGCGCAGAGGATGGCTGACAGATAAACGAGCTGCCCACTTCGGAAGACCAGCGATGGATTCTATTACAGAAACCAAGGATGGAGCCTACTATGAATGAGAATGAGCAATTGGATGAACTCGCCTCGTCGCTGTCACTTTCACTGTTTTTCTCACAGGCGGTAATGGCACTTGACGACTTCCTGACAACGGGACTGAAACCGGAATCTTTGAACTACTTCTGTGAAATCGCCAAGAATACGTTTTGTGTTGGCGAATCGGGAAAGAAGACCTTCGATCCGTCAAGTTCCGGCCTTCTCGCATCGCCTGAGCAGTTCAGGTTGCTTCCTGAGGCTATCATGCACGTTAGTCAAGGCAAGCAGCCGGAGAAGGACTTCATCAATCAACTGGGAAGTGATTTGGAAGAGGTCCATGACGCAGACGATGCCAAGGCAGAAGCTACCAGAGCGGCCCTGCAACGCCTCCAGGTGTTCTTCGATGCTTTTGGCGATTTGGCCATCGACGAAACACGTAGCGAGACATTCGCCAACCAAACTGAGGCGGAGGAGGCAACATGGATGATGCCCTCGCTCATAGGGTAACTAGCGAGGCACGTTCTCTTCGCAGGCTCACCCATAATCTGACCGTATTTCAGAAAACTCATACTGGTCATCGGCGATACCCAAAAGAGTTGCAGCCCGTCTTTGACTTCTTCCAAGGTGCCCTCTTGGCCGTCAAGGAGTACGGAATTGTCTGCAAGGGGGATATTGTCAAGAAAAGCGACATCTATGGTAAGAATCTCCTTAAGGCCTTCCACACCATAAAGCAAATTATAAAATTCCTCTACGAAAAGCTCTATGCTGCGGTTTTGTCTGACACGCTCAATACTCCCTACCCAATGCTTCAGTACCTGAATACTCTGACGCCTATTCTTCCAATTCCAAACCCAGAAAACGTCAAGATCGCCTTTCTCGCTGCCCGACCAATGATGTACTACCATTACCCAATGGAAGAGGTGGAGAGCCTGATAACTCAGTTGAAGGGTGTCGTTCCACGTATTCCAGAATACCCCGAGGGACTGGCACTGGTCGGCTACCCATATACTGAAGCAACCAATTCGTTGCTGAACTGTGCACTTGTCCACGAACTCGGCCACTATGCGTATCGAAAAAGCACCGTTGCGAAGATAGTCCAGAATGAGATCAACAAGCTTGATCTAACAAAGACGACGTTCGACAACCTGTTTGAGTCAGACTACTGGCTATTGAACTGCAAACGTAGCCTGCGCAAATGGAGTTCTGAGATATTCGCTGACACCTTCGCCGTTCTATTGTGTGGGCCAGCCTATTGCTTCGCTCTCAGAGAGTTCCTGAACCTCCTTCCAGTCAATGAGTACACCCAGAGTTCATTCTCCTCCTCTCATCCTGCCGTAGCCTATCGTTGGCACATGCATGCACGTCTGCTCAAGCAAACTGGTTGGCTGGATATTATGAAAGATGAGAGTAGCCTCGAAGAACGTTGGATATCGACATACATCCCAGTGCGAAAGTACTCGGTGGATTTCCTGAAGAAGGGCTCGCTGACAGAACCCGTGCTGCAATGTTTCGATACGTGTGCAAAGATCATTTTGTCTGACTGCGAAAGCCGTTTCAGTGAGATCGCAGAAACATCCGTTCAGGAATACCTTGAAATAGGGAAGACAGTTCGTCGCTACTTCGAGCATGGAGTACCGCCAGCACAAATCATTGAGGGAGATAGTATTCGAACCCCCTCCCCGTCAACAGTCCTAAATGCGGCGTGGTTTTTGAGCCTACAAGAGTTGGAACCGCTCTTGGATGCCATGGACAAGAAGGGCGATATGGAGATGCTCGAACGAATGGAACTACGCCTTTCCGGCTGGGTCTCAAAAGCTCTATCTGACATCATCTATAATTCGGGAGGAACCCACTCATGACGGTTGTTCATCGGGATGAATTGGGACGAAGGTTGCGCAAACCAGCATTTGAGAGCAGTGCGATCCATGTCTGCCCATTTGACCTCGAGTCTTTTGCCTCTGAGGACAACGGGGACGTGGACAGCATAGACATAAGACTTGGTCACTACTTCGTCATGCCAACTGTAGGACGAATCGCATGTTTTGAAGCAGGCTTGACTCCGCCTGAGGAGATGAGTCAGGAGCTGTACGTTCCCGATGATGAGAGTGTAATTATACCTGCGCACCACGCGATCCTTGGCATGACTCTGGAATTCATCAAGATTCCCGCTGATCTGTGCGGTCAAATACTGACTCGCTCGTCTTGGGCAAGAACCTTTATAGTCATAGCCACTGCGCCTTGGGTCCACCCAAATTACCGTGGCTGTCTGACGCTTGAGATTGCCAACATATCAAACACTGCGATCGCATTGAAACCGAGGGAGCGTATCGGCCAGTTGGTCTTCATGCGATGTGACGGGCATGACAAAGAGCCTGTTGAGAAACTTCAGGGCAGCTACATGGGTGCAGTTCGCCCAGAATTTCCAAGCTTTGGCAGGCACTAGTATCGCGACGCGACGTTCCCGTAACTCCAAAGAGAAGAGTGGGACGATGATGCTAGTGAAAGACCCTGTTGGATTCTATGACACATAACTGCTGCAGCTATTGGCATATTGCTGTCTACTTGGGATGGTAACTCGATTGCCACCCGCATAGTCTGTGGCAGCAGTGGTCAAGCTGTGCCACGGATGATGGCCGATCATCTTCTCACCTGATCCGTCGCGGCGGGCTGGTTTGGGGTGCCGGGGGCTGCGCCGCGATATGCGGCTTACACTCCGGCTAAGCACCTGCCAGACCGTTGGCCCGAACAGAAACAATCGAGATCAAGGAAGACACATGCATCAGATGTGTCCTCAGCGGCCAGTATGTGAGTATGAGAACAAGGGGACACGTTCCCGTGTTGCATATCGTGGCCACAGGAGTTAGTCTACTCCCACACATTGAAACAGGAAGGGGCGAGAAGCAATAGCCACATGCCCCCGGACGACAGGAGCGGAGCATGGAATACAAAAAAACTTTTCTTGACAAGATTATCATCCGCGCTGACTTCCTTGACCCGTCTCCCATAGGAGACAAGTCTTCTGAAGAATGCCCTGAGGAATTGGCGAAACAGCTGCGAAGGAAGGGTCCGGTCACGAGTCGTGAGCAGATGATTGCTAGTGGATTCAAGATCACTGCAAACGGGATTGAAACCCCTGGCGAGGTCACCACCGCTAATGTATGGGTGTTTACCGATATGGAGGAGAAGAGAATCATAAAGGTCTCTAATGATCACTTCTCCATAGAATACAGTTCCTATGATTCCTTTAAGTCATTGAAAGCGGACTTTGAGAACGTCTTGGACGTCTTGCGGGAATATCGTGACAACTGTACGCTCAAACGATTGGGGATCAGGTATATCGACGTCATCGACGCAGGAGGCAAGACTCCCCCTCTTAGCTGGGGCAAGTACATCTCTAAGGAATACTTGGTAACCGCCTCAGGAAAACAGAAACCAGCAGAACGGCAGGCGATATCACGAGCGTTTAACCGCGTGGAATACACGTATGACTCAATGCGTGTGGTCCTCCAGTACGGCATTCATAATCCCGACCACCCAGCACCAATCAAGGCCCGGCAGTACATTATTGATACTGACGTATTCTCACTGGGGATTCTGGAATATGAGAACATAGAGTCAACACTGGAGAAGTTCCATGACAAAGCCACATCAGTGTTTGAAGGAATGATCACCGACACTCTGCGGGGGATTATGAATGCAGAATGATGGAAGCTATACGGGGAATCCTCCAAGTACCGGCACACAGGACAAGTACCAAGAGAAGACAGAATATCCTACTGAGCCAACCGATCTGCGCAGCGAAGACGTTTACCCTTCCAACACAGTGCGCTTCCAGAAATACATCGCAGATCTGAAGGACAAAACGAACGCTGCGGAATCACTATTCGATGCGACAGAAGCGACGGGAGATGCTGGCCAAGGGGCAATATATAAGGATGTCTGTTCCTATCTCGTGTCCCGACAGGGGAACACAGTTTCACTAAGTGAGATAACATACCCCTGGGTGATCGTGCTCTCCCAAGCATGCGACTTGGAGCGAAATAGCGAAGCAAGAGACGAACTGAGCAAAGGCGGGAAGAAACATGACAAGATACTCTTGTCAGCGCTGGTTGCGCCACTGTTCGACGTGGTTCAAACGGTAACGGGAGAACACCTTGAGGCGTTGGCCATGCAAATGACGGCAATCCCCATTGGGGTCTTAAAAAGCATCACCAACGACCAGAGACCCAGATACCATTGCGTCAACAATACACATGTCACGCAGCCGAGCAAGATAACCTTCAGCAGAGCCGTGATCGATTTTAAGCACTTCTTCACCGTGCCACTATCCCAACTCGGCCCCGAGAAGTTCTGCACAAATCTTGAGAACTTCTACCGAGAAAAGATATCCCAGCGATTTTCCGCATACCTGTCACGAATCGGGATCCCAGAAGCTTAGCATTTTTACCTTGTCTGGGGCTAGATCTCGCCCTTTGCCCATGGGGATCATCCCTGCGGTTATCTGCAACAGGCAGTTACGGCGCGATCTCTCCGCATATCTCTATACCCAGCTTTCGCTGGCGCCGAACGTTGATATTGTCAAGGCTCGCACCTGCCCGCTCAACACGCCTGCGCAGGTGGTTCAATGTTCGCCCGGCCAGACCATTCTTGCCACTCAAACGAGCGGCGTTCTTGCGTGGCTTGGCGAAATGAACTTTGGGTGAAATGACTTGATTGGATCGCTTGTTTGATGGCCGGCGGATATTGGGAGTTGGGCTATTGGTGTTGCGGGCTATTGGGCTTAATCGCTTTTCTTGCCCAGGACGGTGGACTGGTTTTGGAAGGGGGTGTCGATGGCGCATGAGGGTGGGGCGCCGAGTTCTTCGAAGATGATTTGGCAGATGCGTGTGTGGTTGGGGTCCATCGCCAGTGGGAACGGCCCGAAGTTCATCATTTCAAGCACGATGTTACCCTCGAAACCGGCGTGAATGGTGGGGGCTGTCATGTGTACTACCAAGCCAAGTCTGGCGAAACTGCTTCGGCCCTCCACGCGGGCAGCCAGTTGGCTGTCGTGCGGTACGTGCACTCGTTCCATGGTCTGGGACAGTACGAATTCGCCCGGCCTGATCAGCACCGAGCCGTCTTCGTTACGATCAATATCCTCTACCATATCCGCGTAGTCCGGGATGTTCACTTCCGACAATCGCAGGTGCTGGGTTACGCCCGCAGGCGGGGTCTTCCATCGCTTGAACTCGGCCCCTACGTGCAGGTCCACTGCTGATGGTGCGAACTGGTCGGCCGAGGGGACGGGGTCTATCGTGATGCGCCCTGACTTCAAAGCTTCTATGATTTGCCCGTCGGAAAAGATCATCAAAATCACCTTACGCTGAGACAGCTTCTTGCAGGATGCCTGTGACTGGTGCGAACTCGGCCGCCTTGCGTGCCGCTTGCGATACGCCGCGAACTTCGAACGTTGATACCATCGGGCGCACCAGGTCCGCCACGCCAAGCACGTATTCATCACTGTGGGGCTTCAGGTCATCTATGCTAAGCGTGACATCTGCATCTTCAACCGGACGGTATTGCTGGATTGCGTAGCGTTTTGCGCCGTGGATTCGCGTGGCTATCATCAGGACGTCGGCTGCGGACAGTTGCGGTGCCAGCGTGGTGCGGAACTCGTAATCCACATCGCCTCTGAGAAGCAAATCAATGCTCTGGCGAATGGCGGCCATGTCTGTCGGGCGTCTGGTTATCTGTTCATACGTGTGCATGGGGGCCTTAACGTCCATCGCCACGAAGTCCAGCAGCTTGGCGTCAAGCAGGCTCTCAAGAACTCGCGGCCGGCTGCCGTTGGTGTCGAGTTTTACTGCGAAGCCCATGAGTCTAACGGTGCGGATAAAATCTGTCAGCCCTGTTTGCAGTGTCGGTTCGCCGCCGGAAATCACGACGCCATCCAGCATGCCCCGTCGTTTGGCCAGGAACGCCAGCACTTCCATTCCATCGAGCAGGCTCTCGCTGCTATTGTCTATAGTGCAGCGATTGTGGCAGTAGGTGCAGTTGAAGTTGCATCCCTGTGTGAAGATCACGGCAGCGATCTTTCCGGGGAAGTCCACGAAGCTGCATTTTTGCAATCCGGAGAACTTCATGCCATCACCTCCGGCATGGTGTACTTGCGGCGGTCGAAATACTCGGCGCGTTTGCCATCGTTGTAGTTTTGTACCGGCCGCAGGTAACCGGTGACTCTGGAGTAGACCTCTGTGGCCTTATCGCACTGTGGGCAGGCGAAAAACTCTCCGCTGATATACCCGTGATCGTGGCAGATGCTGAACGTGGGCGTGATCGAGATATAGGGCAGTTTGTTGTTTGCGAATATTTTTCTGATCAGCCGTTTGCACAGTTGTGGATCCTCTATCGCTTCGCCGAGGTAAAGATGCAGCACGGTTCCGCCGGTGTAGAGCGATTGCAGTTCATCTTGTAGTTCGACCGCTTCGAAGATGTCGTCTGTCTGGCCCACGGGTAACTGTGTGGAGTTGGTGTAGTAGGGCGTGTCGTCGCCGGCAGTGATGATGTCCGGGTAGTGCTCCAGATCAAGCCGCGCGAGGCGGTGTGCAGTTCCCTCTGCGGGAGTGGCTTCCAGATTATAGACGTGCCCGGTATCTTCCTGTATGCGTTGCAGTTGGTCTCGCATGAAGTTCATCAGCTCAATAGCGAATTGACTGCCCTTTTCTTCTGCGATGCCAACGCCCATGAAGTTCAGCAGGGCTTCGTTCATGCCGACAATGCCGATTGTGCTGAAGTGATTATGCCAGTATGCGCCCGTGCGTTGTTTGACTGTCTGCAGGAAGTGTGCGGAATATGGATACAGGCCGGCTTCGGTCTGTTTCTCGATCAGCTTGCGTTTGATTTCCAGCGAATCGCGGGCGATGCGGATTTCGTTGGCGAGCATCTCGCGGAACTCGGTTTCGGTGGTGGCCTTGTAGCCGATTCGCGGCAGGTTCACCGTTACCACGCCGACAGAACCGGTAAGCGGGTTGCTGCCGAAAAGCCCGCCGCCGCGTTTGCGGAGTACGCTGGTGTCTATACGCAGGCGGCAGCACATGGAGACTGCATCTTCGGGCGACAGGTCTGAGTTCACGTAGTTTGCGAAGTAGGGCACGCCGTACTTTGCGGTGATCTGCATGAACGACTCAAACGCCGGCGAATTCCAGTCGAAATCCTTGGTTATATTGATCGTGGGGATCGGGAAGGTAAACACTCGCCCCTTGGCGTCACCTTCCATCATCGTATCGCAGAACGCGCGATTAAAGATATCCATCTCTTCCTGGAAGTCACCGTATTTTGCGTCGATGATCTGGCCGCCATTGATCACGGCCTGGTCTTTTAGAGTGGACGGTACGGTAAGGTCGAACGTGAGATTCGAGAATGGGCATTGGAAGCCGACTCGCGTGGGTACGTTGATATTGAAGACGAACTCTTGCAGGCACTGCTTCACCTGTTCGTAGTCCATGTTGTCGCGTCTGATGAACGGGGCGCAGTATGTATCAAAACTGCTCCATGCCTGGGCTCCGGCGCACTCGCCCTGAGTGGTGAAAGTGGAATTCACGATCTGCCCCAGGAAAGACCGCAGATGCTTGGCGGGCTTGGATTCCACCTTGCCCGGAACGCCACCGAAACCGAGCATCAGCAGTTGCCTGAGATCCCATCCGGCACAATATGGACCGAGGAAGCCGAGATCGTGAATGTGCAGGCGGCCGGACTGGTGAGCCCTGCGGACCTCTTCGGGGAACACCTCGTGCAGCCAGTAATTTTTGGTGAAGAACTCGCGGACGTAGTTGTTCAGCCCGTTGATCGACTTCTGCTGGTTGGCGTTTTCTTTCGTCTTCCAGTCACGATCATCAAGGTAGTCGGAGAACATGTTGATCGTGGCGCCGATCAGTGCGTTGTGGTGACGGGCGCTCTTGCGTTTCTCGCGATAGAGAATGAACGCCTTTGCGGTGCGTGCGTGGCCACTCTTGATGAGGATTTTTTCGACGGCGTCTTGAACTTCTTCGACTTCCGGCATATCGGTCGGATGCTTGGTGGACAGCAGGTCTGCAACTTGCCTGGCGAGCTGTTCGGCTTTGTCGTAGTCACTACCGCCACAGGATTCGGCAGCTTTGTAGATCGCGCGAGTGATCTGTTCCGGTTCGAATGGGACAACTCTTCCATCACGCTTACGAATCGATTCGATCATCCTGGCGATTCCTTTCACCTTGAGTACGTCTCATGCTGCGCACAAATGCGAAGACACGAAAAAACATTTGACCGGCGACACTGAAACAATTTCAAACAACGAAATGAGGGTACATCCCGCAGCCGGCATCCGTCGCCAGTGCTGCCGAACGCTGATTCAACCTCCGCCCCTCAAGCGGCGGACAACCATCAAAAAACTATCACGGTTGCCTGCGAACCCTGCCAAAGGGGTCGGTAGAAGTGAAAAGCCATACAGGTGCGGCCTGGGACGTTTTAGATCAGAATTTCCGTGTACCTGTCGTCTAACTGCAACTTCAGGTCCAGACTTTCTTGTACCTATCGTCTCGTCGCCACTGCGTAGTGCCTTTTCGCTTCAACCCGTCTCCCCTCGGAGGCTCGGGTCGATAACCGTGCGTTTGCACAGGTCGCTGGCAGGTCTTCGGACTCTCGGGCGTGCGACATCATCGTCGCGTCTACTTCCCGCCGCTTCCCATCCGGATCGCCAAGGGCCTGACTACTGCTGAACATTCAGCAAGCCTCAGAACAACTGGCGAAAAATCCCGGAAAGTGCTCGAACGCGGGGTTCGTTCCCGATTACCGCTGCGGGGCAGTCCCGGACTCTCACCGGGTTCCCTCTTGCCATCCTGATCACTCAGGACACCAGCAACACATACAATATATAGGGGTGAAGGCTACGAGGCAACCCAAATATGGCATATTCTTCTGAAGTTACGATTATTCAGCTATTTCCCCCGTTTTGTGCTCAAAACGTAATAAAACGAGTTGATCAGGAGCGAAATTACATCGCATCTTTCGCTGGACATGTGGCCAGGAGACCGCAGGTGAGCGAGCCTATTTGAAATCAGTCTCGCAGGTGATTGTTCGCCCTTGTTGTTTCACCTGCCCGCCTCCGGCGTCGAAGATCCCGATGCACATCGGGGCTCACCTGCTCTGTGTGCGGGCATACGCAATACTGGTAATTCGATTCGCTCTGGCGATAATGGCTGACTTGCTTTGTGATTCCGGACGATGCGAGGGCAGTTTGTGACGCCCTGCAGCATCGCCGAATCGTTGTTGAAGAGGTGAAGGAAAGATATATGGGTGCTCTTGTTTTCGATCTGGAGCCGGTTCTGGTGAATCTGGGGCCGTTCCAGATTCGCTACTACGGTTTGGTATTCGCAGCTACTCTGTTGACTGCGTTTGTGTTGTGGCGCCGCCAAATGCTTCGCGGGGGGCACTCCCATGAGGTCACCGACGGATTCTTGATGTGGGGGGTGCTGGCCGTGATTATCGGTGCCAGGCTCGGGCATTGTTTCTTCTATCATCCTGCAAGATATCTGGCCGATCCGATAAGTGTTCTGCGCGTATGGGAGGGTGGATTGGCCAGCCATGGCGCAACTATCGGTTTGCTGCTGGCAGCTACGTTCTATGCCATCAGGCACAAGATTCGCGTTCTCGAATTGATGGATCGCTTCGCCATGTCGGCTGCGGTGGGGGCTGCGGGCATTCGTCTGGGGAATTTCCTGAACTCTGAAGTCGTGGGACGCCCAACTGATGTGCCCTGGGCGGTCATTTTCAAGCACTGGCAAGCCGCGCCAAACACGCCGCTGCATCCGTCGCAGCTTTATGAATTCGCGATGGGGATCTGCGTGTTGCTTGTTTTGATTGCGGTAGATCGCCTCGCCGGCAAAGAAAAACGCCCGATGGGGATTATGGTTGGTACGTTCATGGCCGTTTACTTCGCCGGTCGGTTCTGTGTGGAATTCGTCAAGGATTACCATGTGGATGACCTGAAAGCCCTACACGGGCTGACTATGGGGCAGTATCTGTCGATAGTCCCGTTTGTGGCAGGCGTTGCGATGGTTGCGTATGCCTTGTGGCGAGGGAAACCCGCCGACAGGCCAAAGCCGCAAGCGAAATCCTGACACTCGCTGTGGGAGGCCGGGATTCTTCAATAATCTACAAGTGTTGAGTTAAAACCAGTTACAAGTCGTTTTCAGGGCAGGCAATCCGTTGACTGGGGATTGCTTGTGATGGTTATTTGCCCGGGGAATTCAAGCTTCTCTTGACTGTGAAAGATCATGTGTTACCATGAAGTAAAATAACCATATGGTCAGTTAACTTTTCAGCGAAGGGCAGGCCGAGAAAGGGTTGGTAATGGAAAACAATTGGAAATTCGAGCCGGCGAAGTTTCTTTCCTTCCGGGATCAGGAAGCGTGCGCCAAGGTACGTAAGATCAAGCGTGAAGATCTCTGCAAGCATCCCAACGAGAACTTCAAGATTCGCATTGTTGAAGACCAAGCGAACTTCTACTTCCAGTTCGTGACGCACATTATTGCGGGTATCAAGAAGGCGCTCGACGAAGGTCGCCAGCACGTGATGATACTGCCCGCGCCGTGGCCTCACTATCGCTGGGTAGCTCATATCATTAATACGCTTAACCTGCCCTGCCACCACGTGCACACGTTCAATATGGACGAATGGTGCGATCAGGACGGAAACGACGCTCCCATCGACTGGAAGGGCGGTTTCCGCTATTGGATGATGCGTGACCTGTTCAGCCAGATCAAGCCCGAGCTTCGCATGCCGGAAAGCCAGATCCACTTCCCGCTGAAAGAGAACATTGAAGATTACAGCCAGATGCTGGAAGACATCGGCGGGGCGGACGTGTGCTACGGCGGTATCGGATGGTGCGGACACGTGGCGTTCTTCGAGTCGCATCTGGGTGAAGAGTTCGGCGACGATATTGATGCCTATCTGCAGGCAGGTAGCCGCCAGGTGGAGCTGCACCCGATCACGATAATGCAGAGCACGGTTTATAACGATTCCGGCGCATCCGGCGATTGGGCATACGTACCGCCCAAGGCCCACACCATTGGCCCGCGCGAGCTGGCTGGTTCCAAGCTGGTGAGCTTCTGGAACAATGGCGATGTCGGTGGCGGGTTTGCCTGGCAGCGATTCATCACACGCCTGGCCGCCCATGGTCCGGTGACGCCGCTTGTGCCTTCGTCCATTCTTCAGGTACTTCGCAGCGAACTGCACATTCAGGGCGCCGTGGCGGATGACTATCGTTGGGATGTGGATTTGCGCGGCGATCCTGCCCCATGGGAAGGTGGGCACCCTTGGCCGTAAGGCACATCACACGCGAGCAGCTTACGGGAAAGACCATAGATGTCCACGCACACGTAGGCGTGTGGCTAAAGGCTCTGTATTGCGGCGACTTCCCTTATGCGCAGTCGCTTGAGGGTCTTTACTACCGTCAGAAATCCGGTGGTGTTGACTTCAATGTGGTCTTCCCGTTCTGCTCAGATTTGTATTTTGATACTCAGAAGTTACGCAACGGTATTCTTACACCGGCGGACGATCCCATTTCGCCGGCGCCGTTCGCAGCCGAGAATCGTTCGCTGCTGCACGAAATATTCGAGATATGCCCGGAGCTTTCGGGGCGTTTCTTGCCGTTTATCAGTATAGATCCGTTGCGCGCGGTCGATGAGCAGATCGCCGAACTGACCGCGCTCGATGAGCAGTATCCCATCTACGGTGTCAAGGTGAATCCTGTCATCAGCCAGTCGAAGGCCATCGAGTTGTTGGGTCCAGGTACGCCGTTGCTGGACTTCGCCGAAGAGCGGAACTGGCCCCTCCTGTTCCATGCGTCCACTATTGAGGGCGAAGAGTATTCCCAGGCTACAGACATTCTCCAGATTGCTGAATCTCGGCCGGGCATTCGGTTCTGCCTGGCACACTGCTTGCTCTATAATCGCGAGTTGCTTGCCAAGGCTGCTTCGATGTCGAATGTTTGGATAGACACTGCCGCGATGAAGATACAGGTGGATCTAGCCAATAAGCTGATAGCCGATGACGTGATCTCGGGTGAGTTGCTGATAGACGCCGACTATACGGACTTTCGGAAGGTAATGCAGACTATTTGCGGGATGTATCCTGAGATGATGTTGTGGGGCACAGATTCGCCCGCGTACAGTTTCTTCTGCGTTCGCAAGGAAGGGAAGGACCGGACAAGCGTCTTCAAGTTCAAAGGCACATACGAAGATGAGATAGAGGCATTGCGTTGTCTGCCTGCCGACTTGCAGGCGAAGATGTCCAATTCTAACATCTTGGCATTTCTGGGGATGTAGCCGAGCCTGACACGAGCGGGCTTTCGGTTGGACGATCGCGGGGGCGGTTGGATCACTTCTGCTCTTCAGGAACCCTCTTGGTTTGCGTGCTGCGCGTATATTCTTGAAGAAGAGTGTTGGGTGACATGCCCTTAGTCGATATACTTTTGCATGGGCAAGTATTACACCCCCATTTCAGGTATTCGGTGTGCAGGACCGATTGTATGGTATAGGCGTGATAGCATAAGCTTATGTTCACTTGGGCACTTGGCTCCGTGCGTTTGGATGGGGATGTGTTTTGAAGGGTCTTCGCAGGGACGTTAGCCAATTCGCCAGAGACGCTGTTTAGAGATTGGGTTGCCATGGGCATGAAGTCTCCCAGAATCCAGACCAAGATTCTCGCTGCCATTATCGGCAGTCTTATTCTCTGCTCAACTCTATATACCCTGCTTGCCTACCAGAGTCGCAAAGCAGATCTGATCGCTGGCGTTGACGCGCAGTTGATGGCGGTGAATACAATGGCTACCGAGTTGTTCGGGCCGGACTATCACGGGCGAATAGCGGATAAGACTTCCGTATCTGCCAAGGAATTCGATGCGATAGTCGCAAGGAACGATTCCCTTTGTCGTGAGCTTGGTCTGGAGTATATCTGGAGCGTTATGGTTCTGGATGGCAAGATTGTTTTCACGACAGCCACACATACGGACAAGAATGACAGCGCATCCGATTGTGCGACTTTCCTCCAGGTACACAGCAATCCAGATGCGTACGTCGGTGCGTTCAAGACGATGTTGCCCGAGCACAAGATCATCAGCGACAAGTGGGGAGATATCAGGGTCGTGTTGACTCCTCACCGTGACAGTCGCGGCAGGCCATTTCTCGTTGGATCAGGCATAAAGCTGAGTACGCTGGGCGCTATGCTTCGCTGGACAATCATCGAATCAGCGGCAATAGGCATTGCAGTTGCCTTTCTCGGGTCGATTGGTGCGTATGTTGTGGCTCGATCTATTTCCAAGCCTCTGGTCTCCCTGACGCAGGCATCAAGGCAGTTGGCTGCCGGTGAGATAGACATCCAACTGCCTTCCGGCGGAAGCGCCGAGCTGGTTACGCTGGCTGAATCTTTCGATACCATGCAGAAGGCGATTCGCAGCCAGATGGACCATTTGAGAGCAAGCAGGGAGGACTTGCATGTAACGCTCGACTCCATAGGAGACGCAGTACTTGCCACCGATGCCGAAGGGAACATTGTGCGAATGAACCCGGTGGCGGCCGAGCTTACAGGCTGGTCCGTTGATGAAGTCACCGGACGCGGCCTTACGGAGGTCTTCCGTATTGCGGATCAGCGGATTGACAGTGACATGGCGAGCCTGGTTGACACTGTAGTGAAAACCGGCCGCCTGACTGATGTGTCGGCTGATATGCTTCTTGTTGCCCGCGACGCATCCCAGCGGCGAATAGCCCACAGCGCTGCGCCCATACGGGACGCTGCGGGGCTCGTCGTAGGCTTGGTACTGGTGTTCCGCGACATCTCGCGGGAGTACGCCCTTCAAATGGAGCGGAAACGGCTTAGTGACATTCTTGAGGCCACCAGTGATCTTGTTGCTATGGCATCACCTGATGGTCGACTCTCCTACGTTAACCCGGCCGGGAGGAGGCTTCTTGGACTGCCGGATGATCTCGATTTGACCGACAAGATGGTTTCCGATTGTCATTCGGAGTCGGCCTTCTCCATCCTTCGTGACGAGGCGATACCTACCGCCATAGCCGAGGGGAGATGGGTCGGCGAGACGCTCCTGCTGTCCGCCAGCGGTAGGGAGATTCCCGTATCCCAGATCATCATGTCTCACAAGTCTGGCGACGGTGAGTTGTATCTGTCTTCCATCATGCGGGATATGAGTGAGCGAAACGAGCTGGAAGACCAGCTTCGCCAGTCGCAGAAGATGGATGCAGTCGGCCAGCTAGCAGGCGGGGTGGCGCACGATTTCAACAATTTGCTGACTGGCATAATGGGCAATGCCCAGTTGCTGGCGATGGACATGGGGCCGGATTCTTCACAGAAGGGCCTGACGGATGCTATTGTTGATGCAAGTTCCAGAGCCGCCGATCTTACTCAGCAATTGCTGGCTTTTTCGCGAAAGGGCAAGCTCCAGACGATTTCAATCGATGTGAACCAGATCATCTCGAACGATGTAATAGGCTTGTTGGCCAGGAGTATTGACAAGAGTATAGAAATCGTTTCCAAGCTCGATGCCTGCCCCTCGGTGATAGATGGCGATCCGACACAGCTTCAAAGTGCCATTCTCAATATGGGATTGAACGCGAGAGATGCCATGGCGGTCGGTGGCGTCCTGACGTTTGCCACACGCAACGTGATGATAGATGACGCCGTTTCGTATGGCGGCGAAATCAAGCCCGGCGAATACGTAGAGATAGAAGTTTCCGATACCGGAATCGGCATGGACGCCGAAACACAGAAGCGGATGTACGAACCGTTCTTCACCACAAAAGAAGTTGGCAAGGGAACGGGGTTGGGGCTTGCGGGTGTATTCGCTTGCGTGCATAGCCATCACGGCCTGATTCGCGTCTACAGTGAAGTCGGTGTTGGAAGCACGTTCACGGTACTCTTGCCACAGTCGGAGTCAGCGGTAGATGTGCGACCGGTCGCGGACGATGAATTGCGGCGAGGTGAGGGGCACGTTTTGGTTGTGGATGATGAGGAGATTCTCCGCAACGTCTCGGCACGTATTCTACAGGGGTTGGGCTACACCGTCACCACGTGCAAAGATGGCTTGGAAGCCATCGGCTTTGTCCAGTCCCATGAGGGGGTGGTGGATGTGGTCCTCCTGGACTTGGTCATGCCCAAGATAAGCGGACAGGAGACATTCCGTAAACTGAAGGAAATTGATCCGGATATTTGCGTGCTTGTCGCCAGCGGTTTTGCAAGGGCCGATGTAATCTCATCGATTATCGCCGAAGGTGCTTTGGGCTTCTTGGCCAAACCGTACAGGATCGAGGAACTCTCACAGGAGATTGCCGGCGGCATCAGGAAGAATCACGCTGCAGGTGCCAAGCATGTCCGGGGAAACGAATCCTGACTGCGATTAATGCCTGAGCGAAAACTGGGACTGTCCCGGCGTTGGGGACCGTCCCAATCCTGTCCGGCATGGGGATTGCAGCCGCATCCGTTTTTAGAGGCCGAAGGCCTCGCCAGATCTTAGGCGGAGGCAATATTGAAACAACCTCCGATCCAGCGGCCACGTTGAAACAGAGTCCTGAAAGGGCGATACGTATTTGTCTGGTAATCCGCAGCGTGCACGCGTAGGCCCTGGGACAGACAGCAATTCACGGTCTCAGAAGAACACGGCCATTTCGGATTACCCTTGTATCGCCCCGTTGGGGCTTGGCTATTCTTGCACGCCTTGTCCGGAGGCTTCCGTCTTCCCCTTCGGCTTCGTCGTGACGTGTATGCCTCCGTCTAAGTTCTTGCCGGCCCTTCGGGCCGGAGCCCATCCGCTCACCGGTCAATCCTCACCCGCACTCGCCACCCGCAACCTTGTACAAATCGCATGCCGGACAGGATTGGGACGGTCCCCGGTTCTGCAATTCGCAAAGGAGCATACCTCCCGCCGCCTTCGGGGCGGGGATTACAGAGAGTATATCCGGGGGCTGCGGCACGACTTACGTCGAGCCTTACCCCCGGCTAATATCCCCTCGGACCTTCGGCCCGAAAACGCCAACAGCAAAAAACTCGGCAACGGCGCACATAGAAACCAAGATAAAACCAACAGAAACAAACACCAAATACTATGTTTATCTATCTGTTGTAGAAGTGGTTGCAAATCGCCACTCAAAAAAGTCGCACACTACGCTATTGCATGATTGCAGGTTCACCGGGTTCCTTGACTTCCCGGGGGCGGTTGCGTAGAAAGTAAGTTCCTTATTATATGATAGTGCGACAATTACGCGCGGAACGCTGACAGGAGATACCTATGGCCGGTTACGATTTCACAGCCATCGAGGCCAAGTGGCAGAAGTATTGGGAAGAAAACGGAACGTTCGTTCAGCCGAATCCCGGCGACGAAGGTTTCGAGGACAAGCCCAAGATGTACGTGCTCGACATGTTCCCCTACCCCAGCGGTGCGGGGCTGCACGTGGGACATCCGGAAGGCTATACCGCTACGGATATTGTCTGCCGACATGCCCGCATGAAGGGTTTTAATGTTTTGCATCCCATGGGTTATGATGCATTTGGTCTGCCGGCTGAGCAGTATGCCGTGGAGCACGGTGTGCATCCTCGCTCGACGACCGAAAAGAACATCGCCAACATCGAACGTCAGATCAAGATGTTTGGTTTCTCCTATGACTGGACCCGCCGCGTGAGCACTACCGACGTGGATTATTACCGCTGGACACAGTGGATATTCCTGCGTCTGTTCAACAGTTGGTACGATCCCGAAGTTGGTGCGGCCTGTCCGATAAGCGACCTGGTCGACAAGCTCGAGAGCGGACAGTACGTTGTGGACCTCGACGGTGGGGTATCTCCCCGTGACACGGCTGTGGATGTTGAAGTGGTCACCGGCCCTCCGTGCGGACATATGAAGTTTACCGAACTTGAGGCCGACCAGAAACGCCGCGTCGTGGATGAGCAGCGGTTGGCGTTTATGGATGAGGTTCCGGTGAACTGGTGCCCGGCGATGGGCACGGTACTCTCGAATGAGGAAGTAACAAACGAGGGCCGCAGTGAGCGCGGGAACTATCCGGTATTCCGACGCAACTTGAAGCAGTGGATGCTGCGGATTACGTCCTATGCGGACCGCCTTCTGGAAGACATCGAAGATGTGGATTGGCCGGAATCGGTCAAGATTATGCAGCGAAACTGGATTGGCAAGTCTGAAGGTGCCGAGGTTGATTTCGCCATTGACGGCTGTGATGAACTGCTTCGTGTATATACAACGCGCCCAGATACGCTCTTCGGCGCTACCTATATGGTGCTTGCGCCGGAGCACCAATTCGTTGATCAGATTACCACCGCCGAGCAGAAAGCCGCCGTAGAGGCCTACAAAGAGCTGGCTTCGTCCAAATCCGAAATAGAGCGGTCGGCCGATGCCAAGGAAAAGAGCGGTGTGTTCACCGGCACATATGCGATCAACCCCGTGAATGACGAGAAGATCCCCGTATGGGTGGCGGATTATGTGATGATGGGTTACGGTACCGGTGCCATCATGGCTGTGCCCGCCCATGATACACGAGACTTCGATTTCGCCACCGCTTTCGATCTCCCGATTATCCAGGTAGTTGCCCCACCCCAGGGCGAAGACTGGAAGGGATACACCGGTGATGGGATCGCGATTAACTCCGGTGAGTATGACGGGCTGTCTACCTCGGAATTCAAGGCGAAGATTACGCAGTGGCTTGATGAAAATTCACTCGGCGAGGCAGCCGTCAACTATAAGCTCCGCGACTGGCTGTTCAGCCGCCAGCGATACTGGGGCGAACCGTTCCCGATCATGCACTGCAAGTGCTGCGGTACTGTCGGCCTGACTGACGAAGACTTGCCGCTCGAACTGCCGGAAATGGAGGATTACGCTCCCGCGATGAGTGACGATCCCAACGCGCCGCCTACCCCTCCATTGGGCAAGGTAACTGACTGGATATCAACCACGTGTCCCGCATGTGGCGGCAAGGCCAGACGCGAACTGAATACCATGCCGCAGTGGGCGGGTTCGTGCTGGTATTACCTGCGGTATCTGGATCCAAAAAATGACAACGTGTTCTGCGATCCTGACATAGAAAACTACTGGATGGCACCCAGTGAGATGAACCCAGCCGGCGGCGTGGACTTGTATGTCGGTGGGGCAGAGCACGCGGTTCTCCATCTGCTCTATGCGAGGTTCTGGCACAAGGTGTTGTTCGATCTCGGCTGCGTCACCACTCGCGAACCGTTCGGCAAGCTCTTCAACCAGGGCATGATCCGCAGTTTCGCCTATCGTGACAGCCGCGGTATGTGTGTTGGCTATGATGATGTTGATCTCAGCGATGGAAAGCCTGTCCACAAGCAGACCGGTGAGCAGCTCGTCGAATCGGTTGAGAAGATGTCAAAGAGTCTCAAGAATGTGGTTAACCCCGATGAGGTGATCGGACAATACGGGGCCGACACGTTCCGCCTGTACGAGATGTTCATGGGCCCGCTGGAGGCATCCAAACCGTGGAATACCCAGGACGTGCCCGGCGTGTTCCGCTTCCTCGGCAGGTCATGGCGCATGATTGTGGGTGACGAGGATGTTGCTTCGTTGCTCGTGGATGATGACGGCGACGAGAGCATCGAACGCGAACTGCACAAGGTTATTAAGAAGGTCGGCGACGATTACGACGCGATGAAGTTCAACACCGCTATCGCTGCCCTCATGGAATTTGTTAACGCGGTCTTCCGCGTTGGTAAGATCAGCAAATCACAGGCCGGGCGGTTCGTGCAGGTACTTAGCCCGATGGCACCACACATAGGCGAGGAATTGTGGCAGGCACTTGGCGAGAGCGATTCGGTAACATATCAACCTTGGCCTACCTATGATGAGGATATGCTCAAGAGTGATACTGTTGAGTTGGCGGTCCAGGTTAACGGTAAGATGCGATGCAAGATTGAAGTGCCCGCCGACAGTGATAAGGATGCAATTCTTGCTTTGGCAAAGTTGGAAGATAAGGTTGCTTCGGCAATTGAAGGCAAGAATATAGTCAAGGAGATTGTGGTTCCCGGTCGCTTGGTGAACCTGGTTGTGAAATAGGTTGGCAAAACATAAACGCCCTTCGCCCGGGTGTTCTTCGGACTTCGGGTGAAGATATGGGGTTTCAGATGGGTAGAAGAATTCATAAATCCGAACTTGCTTTTGAGCGTGCACAAAACGTGCTTCCGGGCGGGGTTAATTCGCCTGTGCGCGCGTTCAAGGCCGTCGGCGGGATTCCTCCGGTAATTCTCAAGGGCATCGGATCATGCATCACCGATATCGACGAGAACCGGTACATCGATTATGTCTGCGGGTACGGTCCAAACATACTAGGCCACGCACATGACACCGTAATGACCGCCATAAACAAAGCGGTGCTGCGGGGCGTCAGCTATGGCGGGCCAACTGAGATAGAGACCCGTCTCGCCGAGGCCGTTGTCCGGGCATTCAGATCGATCGAGAAAGTCCGCTTTGTTTCCAGTGGCACTGAAGCGGCAATGAGCGCTATTCGCCTTGCTCGCGGTGTGACCGGTAGGGACAAGATAATCAAATGCATCGGATGTTATCACGGGCATTGCGATTCCATGCTGGTGGCTGCGGGTAGTGGGGTGGCTACTTTGGGCTTGCCCTCCGGCCCGGGCATTACCAAGGGCTCGGCGGCCGACACGCTTACTGCTCCCTACAATGACTTGCCCGCCGTAGAGGCCTTGCTGGATGCGAATTTGGGCGAGGTTGCGGGGATTATTGTGGAACCCATCGCCGGCAATATGGGCGTTGTTCCCCCCGCAGAGGGATACTTGCAGGGCCTTCGGGATATTTGTAGTGCTCGCGGCGTGTTGCTGATCTTCGATGAGGTAATCACCGGATTTCGAATAGCCTACGGTGGCGCCCAGGAGCTGTACGATATTGACGCCGACATTACTGTACTAGGCAAGATAATAGGCGGGGGCATGCCTGTTGGCGCGTTTGGCGCGTCGGCTGGCATTATGTCACATTTGGCGCCGGATGGTGATGTTTACCAGGCGGGCACGCTTTCGGGCAATCCTGCCTCGATGGCCGGTGGGCTGGCGATGTTGAGCGAGCTTTCCGAAGAGGGGTTCTATTCTCTCCTGGAACACAAAGCCGCCGAGTTGAATGCAGGCATGCAGGAGGCTGTTATAGAGGCAGGGCTTGGAGGCAAGGTATGCTTTAATCGTATCGGGAGCTTGCTGGGGTGTTTCTTCACCAGCGGACCGGTGGTCGACTACGATTCTTCCGCTGAAAGCAATCTCGATGCATTCGGCGCGTATTTTCAGTCGATGCTGGCCTCGGGAATATACATAGCTCCCAGCCAGTTTGAGACCATGTTCGTGTCGGCTGCCCACAGTGACGAGGACATAGATATCACGATAAAGGCGGCCGCTGAGGCGTTCAAAGAGGCGGCTTTGCTCATGTAGAAGGCGTTTCGGGTCCGATATCAGTAGTTAGAGTCTGATTGATAGACAGTCCGATACTTGCATTCAGAGATCTTCTAGAGATATGACCGGAGAAGAAAGTGGAACAGTCACGATATATGCGTCCGGAACCCGAGTTTGATACAGCTTTTCGTTCGATCCGGGCGGGCAAGAACTTCTTCTCGATGGTGATCGCCATCTGCATCGTCACTCAGTTGACGGGCTTCGTTCTGGTCAGATTTGTCGGCCTGCTCGACCCGCTCCAGCACGTGTCGGTGCAGGAGGCTGCAACCCAACGGGCCGATGACGTTATCAAGGCTATGCCCGCAGTTCAATCCCCAGCCATCGGCGACGATGTAGATGCGATGTCCGCTCCACTTAAGGTGGCTGAGAGTTGGCAGGGCATCCTGAGTTGGATACTGCCTGCAACCAAGTTCCTGGCGGTGGTCAGTGCGGTGATATTGCTGTTGATTCTCGTCTTTGGTACGCAACTTGCGATACTGGAACGCACCGGCGGAATATCCGGCTTTGTCAGCGCGTCTTTGTGGGGCATCGTATTGTTGGCGATGCTCATTTCGTGGAACGAAGTCCTGAACATGGCTGGCGAGATGGGCGGATTGTACACGCTGGACGCTATCATCGCAGCCAGCATTTCCCTTACCGCCGATAGCGAGCCGATCGAGCACGTGATCTACTACGGGCGATTCCTGGCGGTGCCTGTGGTGGCGTTGCTGGTGTGGCTGGTGGTGCAGGTGAAGTTCTCTCGCGGATTCTATCGCAGCAGCGGAACCCCCGTGGTCCCGATCCCGATAGAAGCTGTCGGCGAAGTTCCGCTGGCTGACGATCCGGCGATTCCCGATGAACTGAAGGACTGATCCGCATCCTTAAACTAGGGACGGTGCCTTATTTAAATAGGAATAACCTGAATTGGAATTAAATAGGGCACCGTCCCTAGTTTAATGGGTCTTGAACGCTGCTGCGGGGGTGCCTATAATACAGTACGAACAAAGCTTACCTTGAGACTGGCGGATTTATTGTGGGCATAACCACAAGGGATCGAGGTAATTAGAGAGTTTTGCCGACCGCCTGGGCATGTGATGGTATGTCCGGGCGTTTTTCATTTCCGGGCGGCTGTTGCAGTGAGTTTTCCAATTTCCCCATATTTTGGAGATTCAGCAATGGTAAACGATGCCTGGCGAAACTTTGTCGATGGAACGTGGCAGCGTCAGATTGACGTTCGCGACTTCATCCAGAACAACTACACACCTTACGATGGCGATGAGTCTTTCCTCGCCGGTCCCACCGACCGCACGCGAGGGCTCATGGGCAAACTCGCCGCCCTTGAGCAGCTCGAACGTGAGCGTGGCGGTGTGCTGTCTATAGACACCGAGCACATATCGTCACTGCTCACCTACGAACCGGGGTATCTTGACAAGGATCGCGAGATAATTGTCGGCCTCCAGACCGATAGCCCCCTCAAACGCAGTCTCAACCCATTTGGCGGGATGCGGCTGGCCCGCAGGGCGTGCGAGGCATACGGCTACAAGGTTGACGATAAGATCGAGGGCATCTTCGCCTATCGAAGCACACACAACGACGGCGTCTTCCGGGCTTACACCGAGGAGATAAGGCGGGCCCGCAAATCCGGCGTGATAACCGGCCTGCCCGATTCCTACGGACGAGGCCGAATTATCGGTGACTACCGCCGAGTTGCCCTCTACGGCGTAGATCGCATTATTGAGTGCAAAGAGAACGATCACGCCGAACTTGGCCTACAGGATATGTCCGAAGAGAACATTCGCCTGCTGGAAGAGATCACAAAGCAGCTTAACTTCCTGCGAATGCTTAATCAGATGGCCGAGATTTACGGTATCGATATTTCCGCACCTGCCCGCAATGCACGCGAGGCTGTGCAGTGGGTGTACTTTGCCTATCTCGGTGCGATCAAGGAACAGAACGGGGCCGCGATGTCGCTCGGGCGGGTCAGCACGTTCCTGGATATTTTCTTTCAGCGAGATCTCGCTGAGGGCACGCTTGATGAATCCGGCGTGCAGGAAATCATCGACGATTTCGTGATGAAGCTGCGAATGGCTCGCCAGCTTCGCACGCCGGAATATAACGAACTTTTCGCAGGTGACCCCACGTGGATTACCGAGTCGGTAGGCGGGATGGGCGAAGACTCGCGGCCGCTCGTTACCAGGACATCCTTCCGAATGCTTCACACGCTATATAACCTCGGGCCCAACCCGGAACCGAATCTGACCGTGCTCTGGTCCGAACGCCTCAGCGATGCGTTCAAGAGTTACTGTGCGAAGGTGTCTATCGATACCGCGTCCATCCAGTACGAGAATGACGATTTGATGAGGCCGGTGTATGGCGACGATTACGGTATAGCGTGCTGCGTATCTGCGATGACTCTCGGTAAGCAGATGCAGTTCTTCGGCGCGAGATGTAATCTGCCCAAGACACTGCTGATGGCGATAAATGGCGGTAGGGACGAGTTGACTGGTCAGCAAATCGGCCCCCAGATGGAGCCTATTGGCGATGGCCCGCTGGATTATGATGAAGTGTCGAGGCGGTTTGATTTCTATCGCGACTGGCTGTGCAAGGTGTATGTCAACGCGATGAATATCATCCACTTCATGCACGACCGTTACGCCTACGAGAAGCTGGAGATGGGCCTGCACGATACGCAGGTTGACAGGTTCATGGCGTTTGGAATCGCGGGGCTTTCGGTGGTGGCCGATTCGTTCAGCGCGATCAAATATGCCAGTGTCATGCCCGTGAAGGACGAATCGGGACTGGTGAAGGAATTCGAAATCGCAGGCGAGTTTCCGACGTTCGGTAACGATGAGGACGACGTTGACCTTATCGCTGCGACTCTTGTTGAAGACTTCCTTGCATCGTTAAAGAAGACGCCCGCCTATCGAAACGCCGAGCACACGCTTTCGATACTTACGATTACTTCGAACGTGGTTTACGGAAAGAAGACTGGTTCAACGCCGGACGGTAGGAAATACGGTCAGCCTTTTGCACCCGGCGCCAACCCCATGCACGGGCGAGACTGCCACGGTGTGCTGGCGTCGCTGAATTCGGTCGCCAAGATACCCTACGATGCATGCCGTGACGGGATATCATGTACGTTCAGTATTACGCCGGCGACGCTCGGCAAGGCACTGCCCGAGCAGCGCGGAAATTTGGTAGGTGTGCTTGACGGATACTTTGCCCAGGGCGGGCATCACGTGAATATCAACGTTGTCGACCGCGAGTTACTGGTCGACGCGATGGCGAATCCGGAGAAGTATCCTAATTTGACGATTCGCGTTTCCGGATACGCGGTGAACTTCCACAAGCTCAACCGCGAGCAGCAGGAAGAAGTAATTTCCAGGACCTTCCACTCGCAGGTGTAAGGGACAGGGCAATCGCATTCAGTGTCCTCGTTGTTGTTGTCATCGCAGTTGTTGTTGTCTCTTGTTTGCCGGTTGTTGTCGTTCGGGCCGAAGGTCCGATGGGCAGTTAGCCGGGGGTAAGCCGCGGGGTTTATCGCGGCGCAGCCCCCGGACAAATACGCCCCCAGAAAGTCCCGCCCCGAAGGGGCAGGAGGAGATGTGTGCCTGCGGATTAACACGAACAGTTGCCTCAAGTGTCGCCCAGTAATTAGGAAATGACATGACCACCGGCCGCGTGCATTCTGTGGAGACGCTTGGTGCCCTTGACGGGCCAGGCCTGCGGTGCGTGGTTTTCCTACAGGGTTGCCCGCTGAGGTGCCAGTACTGTCACAATCCCGACACATGGGATCCGCGAGGCGGCAAGGAGATGACGGCAGCCGATGTGCTCAGTCGCGTGATGAAGTATCGCAGGTATTTCGGCGAAAAGGGCGGCGTGACGCTGTCTGGCGGCGAGCCGCTGATGCAGGCGCAATTCGCAGCCGATGTGCTGAGACTCTGTCAGGCCGAGGGCATTCACACAGCAGTGGATACTGCTGGCTATCGTTTGGACGCCGACGTTCAGCGGGTGCTGGACTATACCCGTTTGGTGATTCTGGACATAAAACACGCCGATCCGCAGCGTTACAAGGAGTTGTCGGGCGGGGAGTTGTCGACGGCGCTGGAGTTTATGGCGGTAGTGTGCGGACGGGGAATCCCGCTTTGGGTGCGTCAGGTGATAGTTCCCGGCCTGAATGATAATGAAGCTGATATCCGCATGCTGGCAGGACTCCTGGCCGGTGCGGGCACCCTGGCCAAGGCCGAACTGCTGGCTTACCACGCGATGGCGAGGGGCAAATGGGAGCAGTTGGGGCGTGAATATCCTCTGGCAGATGTTCGGGCGGCTGATTCGGATAGGATGACCGAGCTTCAGCAACTTCTTGAGTCGCTGTTACTTGCGCATAAAGAAAGGGCCTGAAAACTCTCGCTTCCAGGCCCTTCAGGGTGGCTAACGGGGCTTGAACCCGCGACCCCCGCGACCACAACGCGGTGCTCTACCAACTGAGCTATAGCCACCATAATCCCCGCCAATCGGCGGAGCGAAATACTATACAGATGCACCACCGATGCGTCAATAGCCCTCGACAAACTTTTGGGCAAAACGGGGACTGCTATCAATGGCATTGCCGTCTGTTCTTGCCGTTTTGTGTTGTTCGGGCCGAAGGTCCGATGGGCAGTTAGCCGGGGGTCAGCCGCGACGTAAGTCGCGGTGCAGCCCCCGGATACAGATCTCTATACTCCCCGTCCCGAAGGGCCGGGGGGAGATGCTGACTTGCGAATTGACACGAATAATTGGCACAAGAGTTGCCCGATTCGAACCTCAATGCGACGCAAACACTTCTCTTGCCACCCTCCTCATCCGGCGGGCAGGCCCCTTCGGGGTTCTGATGTTTTTTGAGCTCTATTCCGGGGGCTCGCTTCGCTCAACCCCGGCTAACTGCTTGCCACCCCGTTGGGGTTAAACCAAACGACCAAACAACCAAACGACTAAACAACCAAACCAGACGGCAGTGCCATTGGAGCCAGTCCCGTTTTTGCGTTTGATGCACTATTTGGGCGTGGAGCCAGGAGCAGGCGGCATGCCCGTGAATGATGGCCCGGACTGTTGAGCCGGTTGAGTGGTTGTGGGATCAAGAGGGATGTCTTCTCTTGGATCCCATCCGTCAAGGAATACGCAGATGTCGAACGGGCCGTCATCCCATGATTTGCCCTTTGGCCTCATCGCTCCGGCATCATCTTTGGTGTTCGGCCCGAGGCTGTAAAGCATGGGATGCTTTGCGTTGGGGCGGTATTGCAGCGGCGTTCCGACGGGAGCGAACGGGTCGTCGGGCACTGCGGGCAGGTATTTGGGGACCAGCAGCTCCAGCTTCGCCGGGCGTTTGCCATGGTCAATCTCATAAAGCCGAACTGCCAGTGCAGTAGCGGTCAGGCGACGCTGTGCAATGGTCCTAAATACAAACCGCAAGTCATCTGGTCGTACTGCATACGCCGACATCATTATGCTGATACCTCTCCGTTTGATATCATCTCCCGATGGGGTGGAATACGAGAACTCAGGCACATGAGCGCAGGCCAGTTGCCAGTTAGGCTGGCTCAATGCCTCTGCATGCAAGTCTGTGCGCTTCATTAGCTTGAGCATAGCCCGCGATTGTTCCGGTTTGAACCACAGGCTAGCCAGATATCCGGATGAAGGGCGTTCGTTTCCGACCAACGCCAATAGCTTTGTCCACCAGGTCTTTGGAGAAGATTGCAAGAAGCCTGTGTGCCGATAAGCATCTGAAAGTTCATCAAGATTCTCATAGAAGTGACGCAGCATGCCCAATTGCCACATACGTTCGACGTGTAATGTGCGGGCGTAGCATCGCCTTATATCTTGATCGACCAGTAGATTTGCTATCAGCCTTTTGACTGCGGCTTTGGGGGCAGGCTGAGACTTTTCGGTTCGCGTTGATTGTCCCACATTAAGGTCTGCCATAATGTGCTGGATGGCGCGACACATCATTTCCTCAATCGCGTAGGCGAGGTGCGATGTGACGGTTGACGGGTATTGGCGAACTGCGTCAGCAAGAGAGAGCGAATAATGCAGGCTCTCCACGGCTCTGGCGTCATTGCCTTTTGCATGGTGGCATATCGCCGACACGCCAAGGAATCTTCCGAGCCTCATCGCCAGACGCCCCGGCATTTGGTTGTCCTCCCGCTCGCGTGGCATCTGGAAGCCCCAGTCAACGCCGCTGCATCCCTCTGATTTGGCGAGAATGTCAAACGTTTTGGAATTGGCGGCGATTAACGCCTGGTAGACAGCGAGGTATTCGGCGACCCCTCTTCTTCGCCATTGGAACAGGAGATTCCTTTGCTTTCTGCTGGTCGGGATGCTCTTGCCCGCATTGGTGAAGATGACAGCAAGGTTCTCCTCATCGGGCATTGGTGTAGCCTGAAAGTCATCATCGTCAACTGGGAGGCCTGCTTTGCGGCATTCGTCGAGGTATGCCTGGATTTCGGCTTCGGCGCAGGCGCACTGGTATGCCCAGTATCCCCACACGCTGCCGAGGATAATCGTCAGCACGACAATCGCGATAACAATCCGCCTGAGCCACTTGCGTTTCTTACGTGGTTTATCTCCCATGTTGCCATCTTCCTTTCTGCGGCTGATCCCTTTTCAGAAGACTTCAGATTAACCCATCGACCATGCGGTTTCCATAAAAGAAAGTCTCTCGCCGGCGGTGTGCGGGTGAGGGAGCCCTAATCGTGATGAGTGTCCGGCCTGTAACCAGTGCCATGCCTAAAGAGGCCGTATTAAGATCGAATGCGTTTAGCTAGGTTTCCGGCAGAAATCCTGAAGGCGTTCGTTGAGCGTGGCTGCCGTAGTTTCTGTCGTCAGGGCCGAAGGTCCGATGGGCCCCGATGTGTATCGGGATCTTCGACGCCGGGGGTTAGCCGCGACGTAAGTCGCGGTGCAGCCCCCGGATACAGATCTCTATACTCCCCGTCCCGAAGGGCCGGGGGGGAGATGCTGACTTGCGAATTGACAGGAATAATTGGCACAAGAGTTGCCCAGTTATCAGGCATCCAACTCGCTGTTAAGCTTCTCTGGCCACCCCTATCGGGGTTCTGAAGTTTTGGGGGATCTATTCCGGGGGTTCCCTCCCGTTGGTCGGTCACACCCCGGCTTACTGCCCATCGGACCTTCGGCCCGGACGACCAAAAACAACCAAAACAGATGGCAGTGCCATTGGGGACAGTCCCCGCCACGGCGGGCAGGCCCGACAACGGGACAGTCCCAATTCTCGCTTCAACTGTGCATTCAGCCTACTTACGTTTTGCCAGGTTGGCTTCGCTTATGTTGGCGGCTTTCAGGATCAGGCGGGGCAGGTCGGTGTTGTCGGTTCTGCCCGCGAAGGCCTTGGCGCCAACGCCGACTGCTCTGACGGGAACCGGCGTGGCGCTGTGGCCGAAGGTTCGCCAGGCGATTCCCGCCTTCCTGTTCATGAATCGCGTGCAGAGGATTTCGACCGGATCGTAACGGCCGTACATGCTCTTGAATTTGCTCTTTGTCTTCGGGTCGCCTGAGAGCGTGGCTGTCCAGGTGTCGGCGAGCAGTTTGTGCTCTTCGGGCGTGAGCTTGCCGAAACCGAAGATCTTATCGAGTTCAACGATTGCCTTGTCCGCAGGCAGTTTCTTAGCTCGAAGCTTCTTGAGTATCGGGGCTGTGTGTTCAGCCAGTATCTTCTGACGCGGCAATATCCGGCGAGCCTCGGCGTGCTTGTCGCCAGCCAGCTGCATCCCGCCCGTCTCGTGATCGGCAGTCACCACGATCAGCGTTTCGGTGGGGTGCTTCATATAGAAGGTGATCAGTTCCTGGATCACTTCGTCCATGGCGATTGTTTCAAGAACGGTCGACGCTCCGTCATTCTCGTGGCATGACCAGTCTATCCTGCCGCCCTCGATCATCATGAAGAAGTTTTTGTCGGTGCCCAGCAGGCGAATGCCTTCGCGCACCATGTGAACGAGTCGGGGGTCGTTCGCCTTGCGGTCGATCTCCCAGGGAACGTTCAGTGCGCATGCCACGCGACGGTTGCCTGTCTGCACTTTGCGAAGCTCATCCATAGTGCGGCAGACGGTGTAGCCGTCGGCGCGGATGACTTCAAACGGGCTGGGGCGGCCTTTCAGGCGGTGTGGTAACGCGCTTTCGCAGCCGACGCCCGCGAAGTATTCAAAGCCCGTCTTGCCGATTGTTGTGGCGATTTCGTAGTAATTGCCGCGGCTTGGCTCGTGAGCATAGAAAACGCCGGGGGTGGCGTGATCAATTTCGGCTGTCGAGATTATGCCGATTCGATAGCCGTTCTTCTTCAGGACGTGAGCAATTGACGGCACGGGGGTTTTTCGGTCCGGCCTCATGGCCATTACGCCTCCGTCGGTCTTCACTCCGCAGGCAAGCGCGGTACCGGCAGCTGCTGAGTCGGTTACGGCACTGTTGTTTGAGTGTGTAGTGCACGTGCCGGAGTGCGGCAGCAGGTTCATCGCCAGTTTTGGATACACGTAGTCGTCGCGGCCGCTCATTTCGGGGCGTGCCTGTATGAAACGCTCAGCCGCTTCCACCTGGCTTGGGCCCATGCCGTCGCCGATTACGTAGAATATGTATTTGGCCTGCGGCTGCGGCTGGGGTGCAGGCAGGCAGGCAGGCAGGAAAACACAAAGGGCTACAAGAGCAACTAGAACGAATCGGCGCGACGTTTGGCGGAATATCATGTTTGTCCTTTGCAATCTTTGCTGGGTTGGTGTGAATCTTGTCACTCGGCGACAAGTCACAATTGTTATTCCATAATAAGGTTTGCGCGGGCGATCTCCAAGGTGCTGTTATGCCTCTTTTTTAGAGCCTTGCCATTGAAGCGGTTGAGCATTGCAAAACAGAGCCTTTTTGGGCAAAATAGCAGTAACAACTGTCATTGTGGCATTGTGGGGTTACTTATGGACACGAAACCGGATGCGTTTGATCGTAAGCTCAGGATCGCAAGGCTGTTTATGGCTGCGGACGTGTTTCTTCGGCAGGCGGCTTTGGTGGTTACGGTGGCCGGTCTGTTTGCCCTGGTTGGTATTCTCTCTCAGCGTCTGGTAGCTGCACCTGTGGTGGTGCCTTGGGTCTGCTGGGTTTTGGGACTGTGCGCAGCCGCGACCATTGCCTATCGCTGGTGGACCAGGCGTCCTTCGCAGATGGACGCAGCCTTGGCAATAGACACTCGCCTGGGCCTTCGTGAGCGATTCAGCACTGCTATTTCACTCGCTGACGTGGACAACCAGTTCGCCCGGGCCAGCGTGCAAGAGGCTCACATGCGGGCGGCCGACATTCAGCTCAAACCGCATTTCCCGATTCGCCCATCGAAGGCATGGGCTTACGGTCTGACTATATGGATCGCAGTCGTCGCGGTATTCGTGTTCGTTCCTTCGATGGACCTCCTCGGCAGCGACGCCGAAAGGGAAACCCGTAAGAGCGCCAAAGACAAGCAGCAGAAGGCCGCCAGTGATGCCAAGAAGGCGGTGGCATCGGTGAAGGCGGTTGTGAGCCAGCTCGGTGATGATTCGCTGACCGAACAGGCAGGCGACATTGCCAAGGCTCTTGATCTCCTGAAACCGTCGGACCTGAGGCGCCAGGTAATTCGTAAACTTGGCGATTTGTCTCGCAGTGTAAACGATCACTCCCGCCGCAAGGGTTTCGGAGCAAAGGACAACTTCAACAGCAAGATGCGGAAACTGCGGAGCGGAAAGGGCGATCAGGCTCGCAAGATGATTAACGCACTTGCCAGAGGCGATTACAAAACCGCCGCCGCCGAAGCCCGCAAGCTTGCGGAGAAACTCGCAGGCGGAAAGCTCACCAAGGCCGAGCGTGAGGCGCTGGCGAAACAGTTGCAGGCTCTGGCCAAACAGCTCGACAAGATATCCAAGGATCAGAAGGAACTATCCGACACGCTCGCCAAAGCCGGGCTGAGCAAAGATGCCGCAAAGATGGGTGACAGTCAACTTCGCAAGGCGCTTCGTGAGCAGGGCCTGAGCGAAGAGAAGATCAACAAGATCATGGATAAGGTCAGGGATGCCCAGCGAGCGTCGGAAATGTGCGAAAAACTGGGCGACGCGGCCGCTGACTGCGCCAAGGATGGCGACGATGTGTCGCCGGAGGACCTTGAGGGTCTCGCCGACCAACTGAGCCGCCTGGAAGGCATGGTCCAGGATATGGAGATCGCGCAGGCCGCCCTGGACGAGATAGCCAGGGCTGCCGATTCGATGGGGGAAGAAGATGAAGATGATATGGAGGCCGAAGGCGGGGACGGGGACGGGGACGGCAATGGTAATGGAGATGGAATGGGCCGGGGGCGAGGATTGGGCGCCAGGCCGACCGGCGATCCGGAAGATACATCAAGTGAGCGAAAACGTGTGAAGAATGCCCGCAAGGCCGGGCCCGCGATAGCGAGCTGGGAGTTCAGGGGCCGCCACGCAAAGGGGCAGGCCTCTCGCGAACTCAAGATTGTTGTGACCGCTGCCAAAGAACAAGCCGCCGATGCCATAGGCGATAACCGCATTCCCCGGCGCTACGAAGCGTCGGTGAAGAAGTACTTCAGCCAACTCGAAGCTGAAGCAAAGAAAAGGTCGGACGGTGACTGAGCGTTTTTGCGGATGGGTTGTCGCTGTGAAGCATCTCAGTCATTCGCGATGGATGTAAAGAAAAGGGTGGATGGTGTTGTTCGTATCTAACTGTTCGGTCGAAACTGCTGCGAAACGAACTTTCGCGGCAGGAAGGGAGATTTGCGGATGCGTAATGTATATTGCCGGCGCTCGCTGCGTGGTGAGGTGTCGGCTGGCATATCGTCGATTACGATTGTTGCGTCGATTGTTATTGCGCTGTTCATGTCTGCTGTCGGACTGGTCGGCTGCGGCAAGGCCGATGGCGACGAGCGGCAGGTTGTCGTCTACTGCTCTGTGGATCAGGAGGTGGCAGAACCCATCATCGCAGCATTCGAGGCCAGTACAGGCATAAAGGTGCTCGCCAGGTTTGATACTGAATCGAGCAAGACAGTGGGCCTCGTGCAGCGTCTGCGAGCACAGAAGGACTCCCCGACTGCGGACGTGTTCTGGTCGAGCGAGATATTCCACACCATACGCCTTGGGCATGATGGTCTGCTGGCGAAGTACGAATCTGATGACGTGAAGGACTGGCCCAAAGGACTCGCTGATCCGCAAGGACGTTGGTATGCGTTCGCGATGCGGGCGAGAGTAATTGCATACAACACCAAACGCGTGGGTGCCAAGGAAGCTCCAAAACGCCTCGAAGATCTGCTTGATGCCAAGTGGAAGGGCAGAATCGTGATGGCGCGGCCGGAGTTTGGGACAACCGGCGGCGATGTGGCCAGTTGGTTCGCCCATTACGGAAGAACTCGCGCGGAGGAAATCCTCAAGGCTCTCAAGGCAAATGGTGTGCGACTGGTAGACAGCAACAGCACCGCAGTCCGCATGGTGGCGTCCGGACAGGCCGACATTTGCATGACCGATACAGACGATGTTCACGCCGGCGTGCGAAACGGCTGGCCGATTGCCATGAACATGCTGGACCAGAACGGTGCGGGTACGCTTGCCATACCGAACACAGCTGCGCTCATCGCTGGCGGACCGAACTCTGCGGAGGCCCGCGAGTTCATGGCGTTCGTGCTTGGCGAGCAGGTGGAGAAGATGCTCGCCGAAAGCGATTCGCACAATATGCCCGTGCGAAAATCACTGGCGAGCAAGTATCAGCAATATGCAGTCGTCAAGCGATTAGACGTTCCCTATGAGAAGATAGCCGGCGAGCTGTCGCGGGCGATACGGACGGCCGGGAGGATATTGGACTGACCCAACGAGGCACAATCTCGGCGATTCTGGCGATAGCAGGCATGTGTGCGTGTGTGGCGATTGTTCTCGGCCCGCTGGTCGCGATATGTTTAGCGCCGCTGGATGCTGCCGGCCCGGATGTGGGCGGAGATGTGCTGGGGATGTTCTGGCACTCGGCGATGCTGGCTGCGCTAACTGCGGCAGTTGGGGTTCTGCTGGGCATTGTTCCCGGCATGGTCCTGGCCAGGCTCACCGGCGGCAGAACGCTGCTGATGACGCTGATGCTGCTGGCACTGCTCATGCCGCGTTACTTGCTGTACTACGCATGGTCACTGCTGCTTGATCCTACGGGATCACTGGGCGGCTGGCTGGCTGCGGATATGTCGCGCGCTCAACTCACGGCCGCGATCACTTCATGCGGAACACTGGTCATGTGGTATTGGCCGCTTGCGGCGCTGGTGATAGCACAGGGCTGGCGGGCAGCGGGCACGGTGAGCGACCGGGCGTGTCTTGATGCAGGCAGGGTCCGCAGGTTTACGCGCATCACCCTTCCGCTGCTGGCGCGGCCTATATCGCTGGCGTTTGCGGTGTGTTTCTCGCTGTGCCTGTGCGAGTTCGGCGCGTTCCACCTGGCAGGCGTCAAGACCGTGGGAACGCAATTGGCGGTACTGTATGAACTGACGGGCAGTGAAGGTGCGGTTGTGCGGGCCGCCTGGCCGCTGGCGTGCGCGGGGCTTGTCGTGGGCGTGGGGCTGTGGCGCAGAAGCGGTGGATGGTCGTCTGAGCAATCAGCGGGAACTCCGCAGCACAGAGCGGGGATTTGGCGGTGTGGAATCATATGTCTGTTGGTGCTGATATCGCTGATATTGCCTGTAGGCCTGCTTGTGGCGAATCTGAGCAGCCTCTCTCCCATCAAGCAGTTCCTCACGCTGCATTCGGATGATTTGATCATGTCGCTGGCCACGTCTGCCTTGGCGGCGTTTGGTGCGATCTTGATGGCTGGCGGCGCGATGGCGGCTGGCGGGTTCGGACGCATTGGTGCGGCCGTGTCTGCGATAATGCACATCAGCCTGTTCGTCGCGATGTTCCTTCCGGGTTCACTTGTGGCGGTGGGGTTGCTGCGATTGCTCGGGGCAGTGGGGCTTTCCAGCAGCGTAGGTCAGCATTGGTGCGTGGTATCATTGGGGCAGGCGGCTCGTTTTGCGGGGGTGGCGCTGGTGTTGCTGAAGCTCACGTGGGATTGGCGCATCGCGCGGCTTGGCGAAATGGCAATGCTGGACGGTGCAGGTGTGTGGCGTACGTTCTGGCGTGTTCGCTTTCCGCTGGCTTGGCCGGCGTTTGTGGGTGCGGTGCTGGTGGTGATGATGCTTGGCATGACGGAGCTGTCAGCGAGCATGGTGTTGCTGCCGGCAGGTGTCGCCAGCTTCGCCCAGCGGCTTTTGAATCAGATGCACTACGCACGCGATCAGCACGTCATCGCATCGTGCCTGGTGCTGCTTGGCACATACGCGATTTTGTGCGTGGGGCTGATAGGGGTATTCAAGCTGCTGCGAAGGCGGTTGGTTGGCGCGGCTGCGATTGTGCTTTGCCTGCTGATGCTCTGTCCCGCAGGATGCGACAAACCGCGAACCGGCGACAATGCGGAAGTGCAATACATATTCGGCGGTACGGGACGCGGCAGGGCGGAGTTCATGTATCCGCGGGCGATATCGGTCGGCTCTGACGATTCTGTGTTCGTGATAGACAAGGCGGGATTTGTTCGGAAGTTCACGCGCAAGGGCAAACCGCTGAAGATGTTTACCATGCCGATGACGCGTGCGGGCAAGCCCGTTGGCATTGCGTGCGGGCCCGACGGATATCTGTATATCGCCGACACCCACTATCATCGTGTGGCTGTGTTCACGCTTGATGGCAAGTATGTGCGGCAGTTCGGCCGGATGGGCAGGGGCGATGGGGAGTTCATCTATCCCACCGACGTCGTCTTCAGCCAGGACGGCAGGGTGTTTGTCAGTGAGTACGGCGGAAATGATCGTGTGACTGTGTTTTCGATGGAAGGCGAGTTCATGTATACTTTCGGCCGATTCGGCGAAGGTGATGGCGAGCTATCCAGGCCGTCGGGCATGTGCATAGACCAGCAGCGAAAGCGCCTCTACGTGGCCGACGCGTGCAATCATCGCATAGCTGTCTACGAATTGGGCGGCAAGTTGATCAGGTATATCGGTTCGCTCGGGCGAGGCGATGGGCAACTGAGGTATCCTTATGATGTGGATGTGATGGACGATGGCACTCTTGTGGTCTGCGAGTATGGCAATGACCGGGTCCAGATGTTCAACCCGCAAGGTGAATCTCTGGGCACTTTCGGCAAGAGCGGCCGCGAGAAGGGCCAGCTGGTATCGCCGTGGGGCGTATCGGTGGATGAAGAGGACAGGGTGTTTGTTGTGGATTCAGGCAATAACCGCGTGCAGGTATGGAAACCATGATCGCAGCGAGTAGTCTCTATTTTGGTCAGCCATGGTGGCTGCTGACGGGCTTACTGTCGGTGCCGGCAGTTGTGATCGCTCTGCGCTGCCAGAAGGGAATCGGCATTGTTCGTCGGATGATGGCGATAGTTATGCGCGTGGCGGTAATAGTGTTGCTGGCGGTTCTGCTTGCCAGGCCAATGATCGGGCAGCGAAGTGAGGATGTTACAGTTGTCGCGGTGGTAGATCGCAGCCTTTCGGTATCGGGCATTGCAGTCGGCACCGGAGCGAAGACAAAGAATGGTGCGCCTGCAACGTTGGAAAGTTATGGTGTGGATTTCCTTGCGAAGGCTGTTGAGGGCAAACGCCCGAATGATCGGCTGGCAATTGTTGATGTAGCCGAGCATGTGGAGATATCCAAACTGCCCAGCCCGAACCCTGAGTTCCGCAGACGCAGCATATCCGCTCTGGGGCATCAGAGCCGGCTTGCTGATGGCGTGCAGATGGCGATGGCGATAGCGCCTCCGGACACTGCCACCCGCCTGCTGCTGATAAGCGACGGTAACGAGACCGATGGCGACCTGACGGCTGTGGCGCGTATTGCGGCGTCCAATGGAATCCCGATAGATGTTCTGCCGCTCCGGTACGATCACAAACGGGAGGTGGTTTTCACTCGCCTGGCGGCGCCGTCGCAGGCGCTCAACGGACAGAGCATCCCGCTTCGTTTCGTGTTGAACAGCACCTCACATGCGACAGGGCAGTTGCAGCTTATGCTGAACGGGCGGCCTGTTGATCTGTCGCCGGACGATGAAGCCGGCCTTGGTATGAAGGTAACGCTCAAGCCGGGCACTAACGTGAAGACTGTCGTCCTGCCGGCTGGTTCGCGTGGAGTGTACGAGTACGAGGCACACTTCATTTGTGACGATTCGGCCGCTGATGGGATATCCCGCAACAACCGGGCCGCAGCCATAACGATGGTTTCGGGAAAGGGGCATGTCCTGATAGTGGGCGACAATAAGGCATCGGAAGAATTTACGCATGTTCTTTCCGAGGCGGGCATGCAGGTGAGGCAGAAGACGTATGGCGAGTTTCCCGATAATCTCGCTGCCATGATGGGTGTTGACGCAGTGGTGTTGATCGACGCCGACAGTGGATCGTTCACTTATGCCCAGCAGGAATTGTTGTGCAAGTACGTGGAGGATACAGCGGGCGGATTGTTGATGATCGGTGGCCCGAATTCCTACGGTGCGGGCGGATGGATTGGTTCGCCCACTGCGCGGATACTGCCGGTTGATATGGATCCTCCTCACAAGAAGGAGATGCCCAAAGGGGCATTGGTGCTGCTGATGCACGCTTGCGAGATGCCCCGGGGCAATTATTGGGGCAGGCAGGTTGCCAAGGCGGCTGTCAATGCACTGAGTCGTAAAGATCTGGTTGGAGTGGCTGCGTTTTACGGCGGTCCGGATGGCGGAACGTGGGTGCATCCGCTTTCGGAAGCGGGCGACAAGAAGGCTGTCAACAATGCCATCAACACCATGAACATGGGCGACATGCCGGACTTTGCCGCACCGATGACGACAGTCCTGAAGAAGTTACAGACATGCGGCGCGGTCCAGAAGCATATGATTATCATAAGCGATGGCGACCCCAGCCCGCCGAGCCCTGCGTTGCTGAAGAAGTTCAAGTCGGCGGGCATTACCTGCACGGGCGTGGCTGTGTTCCCACATTCGCCTAATGATGTTTTCAGCCTGAAGAAAATCGCCAGGGCAACCGGCGGCAGGTTCTACAATGTGAAGAATGCGGCCAGCCTTCCGCAGATATTCGTGAAAGAAGCGCGTGTCGTGCGGCGGTCGCTGATAGTTGAGAAGACATTCACGCCGACGATCGTTTCAGGCGGTAGTGAAATAATCAAGGGCATAACTTCCCTTCCGAGACTCGATGGATACATGCTCACCGGCGACAAGGGGGGTTTCGCAAACGTGGTGTTACGTGGGCCCGATAACGATCCGATAATGGCTACCTGCCAGGCCGGTCTGGGACGCAGCGTGGCATTTATGAGCACCGCCGATGGCAGGTGGGCCGAGCAATGGGTCGGGTGGGGTGGCTTTAGTGGGTTCTGGGAGCAGGTGGTGCAGTGGACTAGCAGGTCCACCGGTTCGCGTGATTGCGAGATATTCACCGATATCCACGGCGGAAGTGTTGATGTCGGTGTCGAAGCCGTTGATGCAGAAGGGAAGTTCGTCCAGTTCGCAGCCATCTCAGCCGAGGTCACGGGCCCGAATATGGCAACGCGGAAGCTGGGCATCTCGCAGGTGGGACCAGGCGCGTATCGTGCAGCCTTCAGAACCCGGGCACCGGGCAGCTATTTGCTGAACGTCAAGTACAGAAAGCTCGGGGCGGGCAGCAAGACAAAGTCGGCCCTGTGCGCGGTAACCATTCCATACGCAGCCGAGTTTCGCGATCTGACAGACAACGCCGCATTGCTTTCGCAGGTAGCGAGAATGACCGGCGGACGTGTATTGACCGGCGATCCGGAGCAGGCGGACTTGTTCTCGCGCGAGAAACTTGGCGTGTTTGAGGATTCTCGCGAAATCACCATGCCGCTGATTATCGTGTGGATAGTCCTGTTCCTGCTGGACGTAGCCATCAGACGGGTTTCAATAGATATTCGCGCCATGTACCGGGGCGTCGCGGGCTTGCTCAGTTTCCGCCGCCGAGCAGTTCAGGCCGACAGCACACTCAGTGCATTGCAGAGGCGCCGAAGTGCGGTCAGAGATACCATGGACGCCCAAGGGGCAGCGCGTTTTGAAACGCCCGACGGCACCGAGCAGGATGAGCTTGAGACTGTCGACGTGACGCGAACTGCCAAACAGACCCCACCGAAAACATCGCCGCAAAAAGAAAAAGAAGACAAGAACAGCCAGAACGAAGCCCCTTATTTGCAGCAACTCCTGCGGACAAAGCGCAAGTCGGCAGGGCGGCTGAAGGGCCCCAAGGGCAATACAGGAGATAAATAGCATGTCACAAGAAACACATAACGTGGAATCTCAATGCCGCGAGTTCCGGCAGATGTTTGATTCGCTCCGCGCCGAGATCGGCAAGGTGATAGTTGGGCACGATGACATTGTCAGGGATGTACTGGTCTGCCTGTTCTGCGGTGGAAACGTGCTGCTGGAGGGGGTGCCCGGTTTGGGCAAGACACTTCTCGTTCGCACGCTCAGCTCGGCGCTGTCGCTGAAGTTTCGCCGCATACAGTTCACGCCTGACCTCATGCCTGCGGATATCATAGGTACCAACGTGGTCATGGAAGACCGGCAAACCGGCCGTCGCGAGTTCGAGTTTCAGCATGGTCCCATATTCGGTCAGATCATACTTGCCGACGAGATTAACCGTGCCACGCCGAAGACGCAATCGGCGATGCTTGAGGCGATGCAGGAACACTCGGTGACCAGTGGTGGCGTGGTTTACAAGTTGTCCGAGCCTTTCTGTGTGCTGGCTACGCAGAACCCCATTGAACAGGAAGGCACGTACCCGCTGCCGGAAGCCCAGCTCGACAGATTCTTCTTCAAGTTGATTATCCCCTACAGCGGGCGTGACGAGTTGCGGGAGATTCTGGACCGCACGACGGCTGGGCACAATCCGACCGCCGAAGCAGTTGTCGCGGGCGAGCAGATTATCGCTGCTCAGCAGCTCGTGCAGCAGGTGGCAATTGCATCGCATGTGCAGGACTACGCGATCCGCCTGGTGCTGGCGACACATCCCGGCGGCGAATTTGCGCAGGATATCACTAACAGATATCTGCGGTTCGGGGGCTCGCCTCGCGGGGTGCAGTCTATTGTGCTGGCGGCGAAGGTGCTGGCGATGCTGGATGAGCGGTATCACGTGAGCTATGACGACATCGCCAAGGCATACCTGCCGGCTATGCGGCACAGAGTGATACTGAACTTCGAAGGGCAGGCCGAGGGCATATCGAACGATGAAGTGCTGAGTGACATACTCGAGAAGACCTCGCAGATTACCGACAGAACCGTTGAGGCATCATGACCACACTCGCGAGAACATCTGCCGGCAAGCTGAAGGAGTTTCTTAGTCCGGACTTCATGACACGCTTGGATGCGCTGGACGTCATGAGCCGCAAGATTCTCCAGGGCAAGTTGCAGGGCGAGCGCCGCAGCAAGCGTCGCGGGCAGAGCGTGGAGTTTGCCGATCATCGCCCGTATGTGGTCGGCGACGATCTTCGTCTGGTGGATTGGAATATCTACGGCCGCCTTGAGCAGTTCTTCCTGAAGCTGTTCCTCGAAGAGCAGGACTTGACGGTTCACATAGCGATAGACGTTAGCGGGTCGATGTCTCTGGGCGAGCCGTCGAAGGAGATATTCGCCAAGCAAATGGCGGCGGCTTTGGCGTATGTTTCGCTTGCGAACAATAATCGTGTGAGTATTAGTGCGTTCGCCGACGGTATTGTCGGACGCGTTGCGAACATGCGAGGCCGCCGCTACCTGCCTCAGATGGCGGAAATGTTGATAAGCACTCGCGCCGAAGGCGTATCGAATTTCAGCAGGAGTTGCAGGGAACTGGCGGGCGGCAATGATTCTCGCGGCGTGGTGGTGGTGATATCGGACTTTCTGCTGAAGGAAGGTTTTGACGATGGATTGAGGCGTCTTATCGGGTGCAATTCCGACTTGTATGCGTTTCAGTTGTTGAGCCCGCAGGAACTATCGCCGGAGCTCACCGGAGATGTGAAGCTCGTTGACGTTGAGGACGTGGATGTTTCGGAAGTGACAATGAGTCGGGCGTTGTTGAACTACTACAACAAGGCGCTCACCGCGTACTGCAATGAGATTAAGGAGTTCTGCAAGAAGCGCGGTGCGATTTACGGATTGATTAACTCGGGCGATTCAGTGGAAAAGCTCGTGCTCACCTACCTGCGAAGAACGGGATTGCTCAAGTAGCATTTATTGCGACTTGCGATGAGAGCATTAAGCGGATTTGGAGTTTGATATGGGATGGATGGCAGCAAGAACAGCGTTGATAGCAGCCGGGGTGGCAGTGCCTCTGCTGGTGCTGCTGTATTTCCTCAAGCTCAAGCGTAAGGAAATGGAGGTATCCAGCACGTTCCTGTGGAAGCGGGCGGTGCAGGATTTGCGGGTCAACGCGCCGTTGCAGCGAATCCGCAAGAGCATACTGCTGCTACTTCAGTTGCTGGCATTGGCGGCGATACTGGTCGCCCTTGGTCGGCCGGTGCTTAGTATGAACGCCGGCCAGGCCAAGCGATACGTGATTTTGATAGATCGTTCGTGCAGCATGAGCACGATGGAAGACGGCGAAACTCGTCTTGACATCGCCAAGCTACAGTCCCGGGTGCTGGTTGAATCGCTACGAAGCCAGACACAATGGCTTCGTGATTATAGTGATGAAGCGATGATCGTTGCCTTTGATAATGGCGCGAAGGTTTTATGCAATTTTACTTCCGACAAGGCCAGGCTCCTGGCGGCGATAGACTCCATAGAGCAATCTGACGGCAAGAGTGCACTTTCTGAAGCGATAGTCGTAGCCACCGCGTTTTCGGGAGCTACATCGAACACGACTGCCGCCCAGACAGGCCGCCCGCCGGCGAAGCTGGAGCTGTTCAGCGATGGTCGCATAAGTGATCTTGACGAGATAGCACTTGCTGAGGGGGAGCTTATCTTCCATCGAATCGGCAATCGCAACGATAACGTTGCGGTGGTCTCCATGCAGGCGCGGCGTTCTTACGAGAAGGCGTCTGAAGTGTCCGTTTTCGCGGAGCTTGCGAATTATGGCGACAAGTCGGTAACTTGCGACGTGCAGCTCAGCGTCGATGGCAAGGCCAAGGCAGTGAGGCAATTGACGCTGAAACCACGGACTGGCAAGCGAGGGAAGAACAGCCAGGCCGGCAGCATGTCGGTAACTTTCACGCTCTCCCACGAGGGCCAGGGCATTATTGAGGTGAGGGCGGTCTGCGACGACGCCCTGAAGGCAGACAACGCGGCCTGGGCGGTATTGCAGCCGGCCAAGAAGATGCGAGTGCTGCTGGTGACCACGGGCAATATAGCACTGGAGTTGGCGTTGAAGGCATGCCCTGTGAAACTGCTCGACGTTAAGACACCGGCTGAGTTCGACGCCATGAGCGGTGACAGCGGACAGGTGGAGACGTCATACGATGTGGTGGTTATTGACGGCTACGTTCCGGCGTCATTGCCGCGTTGCAAGTATATCGTTTTCGGCGCTGCACCACCGGGCATAGGCGTGACGATGGGTGACGAGCTCAAGAGCCAGGCGATCGTCGATTGGCGAAACCGCCATCCCGTGTTGCAGGCGGTGGGCATGGCAAACGTGTTTGCCGCAAAATGCCGGAAGATGGATTTGCCTCGCGATGCGGAGATACTTGCGGAGTTCAACGATACGCCCGCAATGGCCGTGGTGCGAAGGTCGGGCAGTGTGTTTGTTATCGCATCGTTTAATCCCATGGATACCAACTGGCCGTTCGAGCCCGGTTTCGTGATGTTCTGCTACAACTCGCTGAGTTACCTGTTGCAGGATTCCGGTGCGGGAGATCGAGTGAACCTGGAAGTGTTGCAGGCATTTTCCATCGAGGGTCTGCCTGACGGAAGCAAGGTGAAGATCAGCCGGCCTGACGGGGCGTTCGATGAGATACGCAGTGATGGCGGAGCGGTGCGGTATGCCAACACGTCTCGAGTGGGAATTTATCGTGCCGGCATTGATGATCGGCCCGAAGAAGCTTTTGCGGTGAACTTGCTTGACAGGGACGAGAGTGACATATCGCCGGCCGACAAAATGCTGCTTTCCGGCAGGGAAGTGACTTTGCAGGAAAGCCCGGTCGTCGCCAGCAATGTTGAGCTCTGGCCATGGTTCGTGATGGTGGTGCTGGCGGTGGTGTGTGTGGAATGGTTGGTGTATAATGCGAAGATTCGGATATAGGTCCAGTTTCTACAGAGGGTTAATTATGGGGCGTTTGAAGAGTGTTCTGCTCGTCTTATTGCTGGCGGCCTGTACGTGCTCTGCGGCAGAGTCAGAGTTCAACGTGGATTGCAGCGTAGGATGGGGCGGTGTGTATAGGCCGACTCGGTGGACACCCGTTCAGATAAGTATCGCGGCGGACAAGCTGACAGAAGCGTTCGGCGGGACGGTTATGCTGAGCGCAGACCAGGATGACATAAACCGGATGACGGTTTCACGGCAGTTCGTGCTGACGCCAGACGTTCCAGCAAGGATGATACTGTCTGCCAAGATTGCTTCTCACGCGGGTGAAGTCAGCTTGAAAATTTACGATTCACAAGGGCGTCGCCGCTGGAGTGGCGATGTCGACTTCGCACTCTCCGGCAGGAACTTTGTGGAAGCAGTCACCGAGGATCGCATCCTGATTGGGCAGGTTGGAAGGTCATCTTTTCACTTGGGCAGGTTGGCGCAGTTTTGTTCGAGTGATAATCAAGGCGACATGGTGCATGTGTTGTCGAGGCTGGCGAGGCTGCTGCCATATGATTGGACCGGGTATGACACTCTTGACGTGCTGGTCCTCTATGATGTGGACTGGGACAGCCTGACAAGTCACCAGTGCAAGGCCATCGAGCAATGGGTCCGCAGGGGCGGCAAGCTGCTGATGGTTCTTGGTGCAAGGCCCATGGCTGCGGATCATGTGTTGCGAAAACTCTTGCCAGTTGATGTTGGTATGCTCAAGGAGCGGACTATCCGCAAGTCTTTTGGAAAGGGGATACGCAACAGAAACAAAATCGCATATTGCAACCTCACACCGAAAGAAGGCGCGATCATCACCGACAAGATCACCGACAGAGGCGATCTCCTGTTCGTGGTGGGGTTGGCTGGTTTTGGTCGCGTGGGTGTTCTCGGTTTCGATCCTTCAACATTGAAGGGATACAGCGGGGTGAGGGTCAAAGCTGATGTGGCGGCGGGGTTCTGGATCAAACGCATTGAATCGGTTCTGGGTCCGCAGGCTCCAAGCAAGATGAAGGTGAAGGACGAAAAAGACACGAGTAACAACTACGGGGGTGGTTTTAGGGGCGGACGCTACTATGGTCAAACGAGCCCACGAGAGGCAGAGAGCAGCAACATATGTGGCTACCTGATGGATATTGAGGCCATGGAGCCGATCAGCATGGGCTGGATAGTGCTGATTCTGGTGGTGCTGGCGGTGCTGCTTGGCCCGGTGGACTATCTTGTTCTGAAGCGCCTGGATCGTCAGCCTCTCACATGGATCACTTCAACGCTGTGTGTTCTGCTGTTTACGGCAGTGGCGTACTATGGTGTGGAATGGTTGCGAGCGGGCGATTCGCAGTTGCGGATTGTCACGATGCTTGACGGGGTCGCGGCCACCGGCGAGACCTGCACTACGACTTACGCGGGAATATTCGCTCCCCACAATGACAACTACGAACTGCAGGGCACAGATGCGAAACAGTGGTGGGCCGCGATTGCCCCGTCTGCGGGGTGGCAGTCCTTTGGTTCGGTTGTCTCGCAAGATGTGTTGTATCGTCAGCACGATGGTGCCAGTATTCCTCTTCCGATCCCGATAGGTATCTGGTCTATGCAGTGCATGACCAGCGAAACGCATGGCGAGAAGATGCCGATTTCTGCGAAGATCATCGGCCGGGATCCATCGTCTGTGCGCGTGATAATCACCAATAACGCCGACAGCGAGATATCCATGGCATGTGTGATACTGGCTACTGGCGAACTCATTTCAGTCGGCAGCATTGCCCCTGGGAAGTCGGTTGAGGCCAGTGGAACCCATGGGTTCACCAACAAGGAAAAGTCGGGATGGTTGGCGTTGCCTCGTCGTGGCGGATCGGAGCCCAGCTACGGCGGCTCAACCGAAGCCAATCCGACCAAAGCGATTGGCTGTGACGCCAGAACCCGGGCGATTGACGAGTATCGCCGGATGGGCGCAGCCGAGGTAATAGTGCGATACGAAAACGCCCCGACTCCGCTGTCGGTGGCGGGCTATGATCATGAGACTTCACATATCAAGCTGGTGCGGTTGATAGTGTTTCCGGAGAAGGGATAAGGCGATGATAGAAACTAAGGGTCTGAGTAAGTATTTCGGCAGTTTGGCGGCAGTGAGCGAACTGGATCTGTTCATCAAGGAGGGCGATATTTTTGGTTTTGTCGGCCCGAACGGTGCAGGCAAGACCACCACGATGCGAGTTCTGGCAACGCTGCTGGAGCAGACTTCCGGCGTGGCGAAGATCGACGGGATGGATGTGCGGCGAAACGGGATGAACGTGCGGAAGATAGTGGGATACATGCCGGATTTCATGGGCGTTTACGACGATCTGAAGGTGTTCGAGTATCTGGAATTCTTCGCGGCTGCGTTTCGTGTGCCCCGTAAGCAGCGAAAGGCGGTTGTGGAGCAGGTGTTGGAACTCACGGATCTCCAGGTCAAGAAGGCCACCCACGTGGATAGCCTGTCTCGTGGAATGCAGCAGCGTCTTGGGTTGGCTCGGGTGCTTATTCACGATCCAAAGGTGCTGATACTGGACGAGCCCGCCAGCGGACTGGACCCGCGAGCTCGCATCGAGATTCGTGAATTGCTGCTGGAGCTCAAGAGGATGGGCAAAACCATTATGATCTCCAGCCACATTCTGAGCGAGCTGGAAGAGATTTGCGATCACGTGGGCATTATCGAGCAGGGAAAGATGGTTTTCAGCGGCACGCAGGACGAGATACAGAAACGTCTCGGCGTGCACAACAATGTTCGGGTGCGGGTGGCAGGCGATCCGGATAAGGCAATCGCACAATTGTCTGCCCATCCAGTCGTTCTCGGCGTCACCCAGCCGGAAGGAAGCGCCGATCTGGTGGTGTCGCTTGATGATGGCGAGACGAACGATGGCCTGGTGGCACGTTTGTTGGTGCAGGGCGGCGTGGATGTAATTTCGATTATGCCTGAGAAGGTTAAGCTCGACGACGCGTTCCTCATGCTGACCGAAGGTCTTGTCCACTAAGGCATCGGTGGACCAGGTGAATACAATGGCTAAAACAATCAGTGCAGTTCTGAGATTTGCCAATCCGTGGTGGCTGACCGGTCCGATCCTTGACAAGGAACTCCGTGTGTCGAGTCGTCGAAAGCGCAACTACGTGCTCAGGGTCGGCTACCTGCTGATCCTGGCATCCATCTTCTCCATGTTCTGGGCCGGCTCTGCGACGCATCACTACTCTGGGGCGTACCAGATATCGCGCATGGTGATGATGGGCAGAGAGGCTGTGCTTGTCATCACGTGGACGCAGTTCTGCATGATGCAGTTTCTGGCGGTCGTCATGCTGAGCAATTCGATAAGTGATGAGGTATATCACAAGACGCTCGGCACGTTGATGACAACACCGATAACCAGCTTGCAGGTGGTGATGGGCAAGTTGCTCAGCAAGCTGTGGCAGCTATTTGTGCTGTTGCTGATCAGCTTGCCTGTATTGGCGGTTTTGCGAGTCTTTGGTGGCGTACCATGGGAGTTCGTTGTTGCCAGCGTGTGCATGACTTTGTCGGCAGTCGTCTTCGCAGCCGCCGTCAGCATGTTCTTCTCCATTCGCAGCAAGCGTTCGTATCTGGTTGTGACAAACACGTTGGCCATGGGAGCATTTCTTTATGGCGTGGTACCCATGTGTGTTGCTCTGTTCTGTGATGATTCCACGCTCAGAATACAGACATTCATGTTGGAAGTGTTCGTCCATTCCAACCCGTTTGCTGCCTTGGCGATATATTCGGAGGTCATGCTATCTGGCAGGGCCATTCCAATGGGCATGACGTTTTCGCCGGGTCTGCATTGCGGGGTAATGCTTGTGGCGGCCGGGTTGATACTGGCGTGGAATACTCTGACTGTTCGCAAGGTCGCGCTTCGCCAGGCAACGGGGCAGCCGACGGTATTCGATCAGGTCAGATCGAAACGAAATGAAAAGAAAGCGCGCGAGGGTGGCACTGTCACAGAGGTCGTCGACAGAATTCGTCGGGTAACCGGCCCGGTTATGGTTTGGAAAGAACTCCGACGGCCGCTCGTGAAGTGGAAAGTGTCGAACGTGATTGCGGCGATTGTCACTGTGGGGCTGCTTGTATGGATGTACTGTTTCCTTGGGGATCATGATGCGTTCGACGATGGAGAAACGCACGGAGTGTTTGCTGTGGTCCTGATGTTCATAGGTATCTTTCTGACAACCGTGCATGCCGCGACGACGATTACTACTGAGAAGGAGTCGCGATCGTGGCCGATTCTCATGGCGACTCCTATTGGCGGCTGGGAGATAGTCTTCGGCAAGGCAATTGGCGTGTTCAAGCGTGTACTGCCAGTATGGGTGTTCCTGATTGGCCACATGGTTGTGTTCGTGTTTGCTGGCTACCTCCATTGGATTGTACTGGTTCACATGGCGATGCTCATTACATGGTCCACTCTGTTCGTGACGGGAAGCGGAATTCTGTTCAGCTCAATGTGTAGGAAGACCACTGCCGCAGTCATTATGAATGTCGCGTTCGTGCTGGTGTTGTGGGCGGGCATTCCACTGCTTTGTGGCCTCATCGGGGCAATAGGTAATGATACGGATCTCCTGGAAGCCGTTGCCGGCCTGAATCCGGTGATTCATGCATGGGTGCTGGTCGAGGGAGTGGGGTGGCTATCCCCAGTTGAGGCTGAATTCGTGGCAGAATCGGTTACATTCAGCACGACATACCATTGGCCATGGTGCGGTTATACTTCCAGTGACTGGTCACTTGCGGCTACCATGGCATTGACCGGCGCTTGCACAGTGGTGTATTCGGCGGCCGGGCTGGTGTTGGCGGCGATGGGTGTCGCGGGATTTCGTAGAGACATATTCTGAGGCATCCGGCCGGGCTCTTGCGTGATGTCTGCCAGTGATATGGGATTCGAGCTTTCCTGTAAATCCTTAAAAATAGAGTGAATAGCAGAATAATATTGAAAAAGTTAGGCATGCTGAACATTTGTTCTTGCACTCAACATATGCATTCTGTAAAGATGCAACCATGGATTCGCCCTCGGCCGGTTACGCACCCGGGATAAGGCAGATGGCGGACCTGGCAGCCTGGCTGGCCAGCCGGATTGGCCGATAGAATCACCCAGACCCCTGCTTTGGGCAGGGCTTGAACTTTATAGAGACGATAACTGAGATGACTCCTGCAAGCACAAACGCCGGCCAGGTTGCCAAGACCCATGGGCACCGAATCTCGATAGCATTGGCGGGTAACCCCAATTGCGGCAAGACCACCGTCTTCAATGCGATAACGGGCGCTCGTCAGCATGTGGGCAACTATCCCGGCGTGACCGTTGAGAAGAAGGAAGGCACTGCCGTCCACAAGGGGCGCAAGCTTCACGTTGTGGACCTGCCTGGCACCTACAGTCTCACCGCATATACCATGGACGAACTGGTCACTCGCAAGTTCCTGCTGGAAGAATGTCCTGATGTGGTGGTCGCCATTGTGGATTCGTCCAATCTCGAACGCAATCTCTACCTCGCCACGCAACTGCTGGAGATGAACGTACCGGTGGTTCTCGCGTTCAACATGGCCGACGTCGCAAAAAGGCGCGGGCTCGATATCGATATCGATGAACTGTCGCAATTGCTCGGCGTTCGGATTGTCTGGACTGTAGGCAACAGGTCACAGGGCATTGATGAGCTGTTGGACGCGGTGGTCGAAGTGGCCGACGGCGCAGCCGAGCAGTTACGGCGGCAGCGCCATCCCACATACGGCAACGAAGTGGAACCTCACGTGTGCGAACTGGCTGGGCTGATCACCGAGAAGTGCGGCGTGGTACGCTCGCGCTGGATGGCGGTTAAGCTGCTCGAAGACGATGGGGAGGCAGCCGAGGAATTTCGAAGAGATTGCGCGGGCCAGGCCGACGAGATCCTTGCACGTGCAGCCAAGCTTCGCGGCCACATAGAATCGGTATGCGGCGACTCTGCCGAGATCATACTGGCCGACCGCCGCTATGGGTTCATTTCTGGCGCATGCACCGAGACGGTTCGCCACAGCGTGGAAGCTCGCCACAACATGAGCGACAAGATAGATACCTTCCTGACCAACAGATGGTTGGGGATGCCGATTTTTGTCGGCTTGATGTATCTGGTGTTCTATATGACATTCACGCTGGGTGAGGCGCCAATGGGGTGGATCGAGTCCGGCGTGCACTGGCTCGGGAGCACGGTTTCGGCGATGTGGCCGAGGGGCAGCGAAAGCCTGCTGCGTTCGCTGCTGGTGGACGGCATTATCGCGGGCGTCGGCGGGGTGGTTGTGTTCCTGCCGAATATCGTGCTGCTGTTTCTGGGGATCGCGTTTCTTGAAGACAGCGGATACATGGCCCGCGCGGCATTTGTGATGGATCGCCTGATGCATCGGATAGGCCTGCACGGCAGGAGTTTCATCCCGATGATGATCGGCTTTGGTTGCAGTATTCCGGCGATAATGGCTACACGCACGCTGGAAACCCGCCGCGACCGGTTGACCACGATGCTCGTAGTGCCTCTTATGAGTTGCGGCGCGCGGCTGCCGATATACGCCATGATTATCCCAGCGTTCTTTCCGCAGGCGTGGGGTGCGCCGATCCTGTGGAGCATCTATCTTATAGGCATCGTGTTGGCTATTTTGCTGGCGAAGCTGCTGCGTAAGACGCTTTTCCGCGGCGACATGGTTCCGTTCCTGATGGAGCTTCCCCCGTATCGCATGCCCACGCTGAAGGGCCTGCTGATACACATGTGGGAGCGTGCATGGCTTTACTTGCGGAAAGCTGGAACTGTGATCCTGGCGATTTCGATCGTGCTTTGGGCGCTTACCACATTCCCGCAGAAGACTGCTTTCGATGAGGACTACGATAAGCTGCATGCCCAGGCGGCCGCCGGTTTTGTGCAATCATTGAGCCAGTTGAACCAGCAGGTAGGTCTGCCTGCCAAATCGCAGTTGATCGCCAGGGCTGTCCAGACAGAGCTGGCTGCCGCAGAGAAGCAGTCGCAGTACTGGCCTCACGAAGACGGATATGCCGCAGCCGAAGCGGACCGCAAGGCCGCTGTGGAGAAGCTTACTCACTCCGATGGCGGCAGCCCGCTTGCGAGTTTTCTCCTGCTGCGCGACAGGGTTGTGGCGGTTCGTGCCGAGTTCGATCATGATGTGGAAGACGATGAACTGATTGAGGGAACTGAGGATTACGCGACGAGGCTCAGCAGGCTGGAATTGGATATGAAGAGCCTGGAACTCGAGAACCGCGACATCTATCCCGCAGTGATCAGATACCTCGACGAGATGGAGGCGGAGTATCTCGGCTGCGTATCTGAGTTGGGAGGCCGGCGGCAAGTGGAGGAAATGTCCTACACCGTTGCCGGCGGTATCGGCAAGGGAATGGAACCGGCACTCAAGCCGCTTGGTTTCGACTGGCGAATCGGGACGGCCCTGATCGGCGCGTTCGCCGCGAAGGAAGTGTTCGTGACGCAGATGGGCATTGTGATGTCATTGGGCGATTCCGACGAGGGTTCCGACGCCCTGCGCGCGAAGCTCAAGGCAAACTACACGCCGCTGACGGGGTACTGCATAATGCTGTTCTGCCTGATAACCGCGCCGTGCATAGCTACCATTGTGGTAACGAAGCGCGAATCGGGTTCGTGGAAGTGGGCGATGCTGCAACTGTTCGGCCTGACGGTGGTGGCGTATATAGTGACTCTGGTGGTTTACCAGGTGGGCAGTCTGTTCGCCTGATCGCGACGGGAGATGATGAGATGCCAAATATGCCGGAGACGATCATAGTTATAGCGATTGTGGCTGTGGCAGCAGGCGTTATCGTGTGGAGCGTGCGGCGGGCACTGTCGGGCAAGTCAAAATGCGGCGGCTGTGCTGGCTGCGGGGACGCTGCGCAGGATCGGAATTCATGCGATAGTTCGCAAGACCGGCGTCCATGAGCTGACGGGGCAGGGTGTTTGTGGTTCGATGGCAGTACGATGAGTCTCCAGGGGGTGTACCCGTGGTATCTTCCCGGCTGCAAGTGCGACTTTTGCCAGGATCGCTTCAAACGCGATACCGGCCTGACGCTGCCCGAGAAGCTCGACTACGATGACATGACTTTCAAGCAGTGGATCATGTGGCGATACGATGTTCTGATGGAAGTGTGGAAGGCGTGCGTGGATTCGGTAACGGCCGTCCGCGCGGATGCTGTGGTTTGCTTCAACAACTATCGCCGCCGCAACAATGCTCCTCTCGTCTGGAACACAGGTATCCCCATGCGCACGCTTGATTGGGATTGCATGATGAGTGCGGAACTTGACGGCTTCTCCGCCCAGAGCGATATGCAGATGAAGATGCAGCATGCTTACAAGTGCACCCGTGGCGTGGAGACATGGTGGCCGCTACGGGATCACGGTGGTCAGTGGGTGCCTGATTTCGATACGCTCCCGGCCGTTAACGCGGGGATCGGGACAGTGTCCGCCGGCGGAGCAATGTGCATGGGCATTGGAGTCGCGCCAGACCTGGTGGCAGAACCCCTTCGCAAGATACAGTCCGAGATGGCACCGCGCATTGAGTTCAACGATGGCGATCCGCTCGAATATGCCGCGATCTGGTGTTCGCAGCAGGATCAGGACTTCTCCAGCCGCGATAATCCGCATGAAGCCTGGGACCGCTGGCACGGTGCCAATGAACTGTGCAGACATCTGCACGTTCAGTCAGGCGTGGTGTTTGATGATCATATCGATCGCGGAGAATTGAGTGCGTACAAGGTTCTGCTGGCCGGTGGCACGCGATGCATAAGCGATTCGCAGGCCGAGGCGATAAGGAACTTCGTTAACGATGGTGGAATTCTGGTTGCGTGCGATGAAGTTGGCATACTGGATGAGTGGGGCCGGCTTCGCGAAACGGGGGCACTGGACGACCTGCTGGGGATTGTGTCTCGAAGTGCTTCAGTGCGATACAAGGGTTGGGGCACCACATTGGAAATCCGTGACGAGCAATTGAGAGCAGTTGCGGGTGATTATGTGACTTACAGGTGGCAAGAGTCTGATCCGATAGTGGCTGTGCCGGCCGACGCCGCAGATGCGTGAGCTTTTCAGGCACATTGTTTGCGGCCTTGCAACGGCGCAGATTGAGGTCGATGCGCCGTTGTGTGTGGCGGCGAATGTTCGCGTTCGTGCAGGCGGCAGGTGGATGGTTCATTTGCACAATTCTCCGGGTTCATCGCACCGCCATCCTTCGCCGCAGAAGGCCAACTTTTTGCACACACCAGGCGAGATAAACCCGGTATACGATCTGGCTATAAGACTGAACGGTGCGGTTGTTCGATCTGCGGTTTCAGGCATTTCCGGATCGTCATTCGAGTTGTGCGATGGCGGCAAGAGCGTCCGCATTGGCGCTCTGCATCTGCATGACGTTGTTCTGCTGGAAGTGGAAGTGGAAGTGTGAATAGTCCTATGTGAGGTGTGGTGAATCGGAGTGTGATTCAAGACCCTGCAACAGATGCGATTTTGTGTGACAGGGGCCCGTTATTCCAAGCTATTCGCCCAGGTGCCTTCGATCGTGATTCGAAGGGCTCTGTCGGCGGCCTGCCGCATTTCGGCGTCGAGCGTGCGTTGGTTCTCTTCGGAGAGGCTGCGAACCGTAATGCCCTTGGCGTTCCGACTACGCGTGTGATGTCGTCGGCGCATATCCGAACGTTGTAGGCACGTTGGAAGTTGAGGGCGGGCTTCATCGCCTCTCGATGGTGTTTCTCGGACCGAACGGCAGTGGCCCGCGCCGCTGGAGATGTCTATTTGAACAGTGCCAGGGGGTAGGTGTCCATTCGCAGGGACCATCCGCATGGCGACCAGACGCAACCTTGTTCGCTGGCTGCGCCTATGCGAGTGCGGAAGATATTCATGGACCAAATGACTCCCGGTTTGATCTTGTTCTTGCCGAGATCGTCGCCGCGAATGGCGAATTCCCAGCCCATGTAGCCGCGATCCTTGAATACCTTCACACCATATTTGCAGGGGAAATTCACCTTGGCGTCGCTCTTGTGTTTGTCGAACATTGCGCCGAGCGTGTTAATGACGAACTGATACAGTTCACGCTCGCTGTTGGCGGGATCGAAGATCAACTCAAGGCAGTCGTCTTTCCACGGCTGGGTATCTCGGCCGGTGACCGTTGCGCGTATCTTGCTCAGATCGTCTTCGTAGCCCAACACCGCAATGTATAGCACTCCGTCCTTGTGTCCTATGTAGGCTTCGGACCTTCCCTCTGCTTCGCGTTGCACCCACTTGGATGTGGCATGATAGAACTTGTCGATGCGGCATGCTTCTTTCCACACCTTGTCAGTCGGGTCCCCGTCGATCTTTGGAGTCTCCGACAGCTCGGGAACTTCCATGATTGCGGCATGTTTGCGGGCGAGTTCTATTGCCTTCTTCTTATCGCCATTGCGGAGATAGAAGCGGATAAGCTTGATCTGGGCAACCTGATTATCGGGATCAAGCTCAAGGCAGCTCTGGAGCAGTTTCTCCGCGCCAGCCAGATCAGAAGAACTGGCAAGCTGCCGGGCCTGTAGTGCCCGAACTTCAATTTCACGTCCGACTACCGCCCTGGCCAGTATTCGCAGGTCACTATCAGTCTCAGATTTCATCTGTTTGCGGCATATCGATAGCATCTTCGCACGGCCGGCTGCGCTGATGTGCTCCCAGACGCCATACGCTGGGTATTTCCAATATCCGCTTACAAGGACAATGTATGCTTGCTTGCGAACTTCGGCGTTGGGGTCGTCAAGAAGGTCTATCATGCCTGCTCGCAACTCGTTTTTGGCATACATGGCCATGCATGCGGCGGCCTTGCGACGAATGACGACACTCTCTGACTTCAGCGTCTCGAGTAGCGCTGCGTTCACATCTTTGGCCTGGCGATGAACATTCCTTTTGAAGAGCAGTTCGACGACTTCGGCTACGAACTTGTCTTTGCGACTCTTGTCTTTGATAACGTCCATCATCGCGTTATCCGCGCCTGGCGACGACTTCAGACGCATGAGGATTTGCTCCCGGACTTGGCCAGGGGCGGTTGTTTCCAGCCGCGTCAACAGAGTTCGCGGATCATGGTCCTCCCACATGAACAACACGGATACGGTCACAGCCAGTGCCGCCAGGGCGATTATGGCAGTCGTTATTGCAATCCAGCGTTTCATGGCATTACCTCACATCATAGCGGATGAACATTAGATAGCTCAGCATGAACAGCACAATGGACATCCCAACAAGTATGCCCCCGTCGACAGCTACCATTGGTGCATATGTACTGGCAGATGCCGGTTCATAGGCGAACGTTGGGACCGGTCTGTCTCGCACGTCTTTCCACGTCTTCTTATCTTCCTTGTTAGTCTTGTTTGACATCACCACGGACAGGTCTTCGGCTATGCCTTGTTGCTCGACAAGATATGCGCTCAAGACGGCTTGGTGTTTCCGCAGTTGCTTCAGGTAGCGATCGTGGTCTGTTCTGCCTGCGTCGGCCAGTTCCGTGGCAGCCATCGCGAAGCACGACAGGGGTGAGACGCGGCTGATCTGACGAGTGAGTTCGGACTGGACTGCTAGTTTTCTGGCGAACTCGTCGTTAATCCGAGCGGTCTCGGCAAGCCTGTCCCTATTCAACTCGTAGCGTAGTTTTGCCCGGAACTTCCACCACTCGGCGAGTACCAGCCGGTCTTCTGGATTGCGCCAAGACAGTGACTTGCGGTCAATATTATTGTCCTCTTCGTATTCCTTCATGGCGGCTTCGAGCTGAATTGGCACGTTCCTGGCGGCTTTGCCCCGCTTGATCTCAGCTTCCTGCAGATTCGGGCCGGGCTCGCCCAGTGCTGCCACATAAGGGCTCAGGTTTGGCACGGCCAGTATGAACACAACCCAGATACTCAACAGGATCATCACGCTTGTCGATGGGCGGGCCGTCAGACACGACACGAACATCGCCAGTGAATACATCGTGGCGATGTACAGTAACGCGAACAATCCAATAACCAGAAGCCTGGACCACTGCGAACTTGTGAGAGATACGTCCGGGCGAGACATTATGACAACGCATCCTATGATCACCGCGATTACGAACGGCAGAATCAGCATCACGTATCCACCGATCCACTTGCTTAGGAGTATGAGGTGGCGGGGGACTGAGTATGACAGCATCATTCGCAGAGTACCGCGCTGCTTCTCCCCGCAGATCGCGTCATAACCAAACACAATAGCCATCAATGACATTATCAGTCCAACGAACACCACGATATCCATCGACGGGAACAGGGATACTGCCCTGTTTGTCACGTCTTCGGCCTTCGGTTGAGGGCAATTGCGATCATTGACGTTCACTTCGAGTCCGTTGCGGTCTTCCACCCCACGAACGAATATCTTCAGTGCATTGGGCTTTTGATACTCATTCTGCCCGTGCCATCGTATATGCCAAGGCCATTCCTGCTCGCTTCGGGTTCTCACCTCGGTAGATACCTTCTCGTGATACTCGTTGAGCCGCTTGGCGTACGCTTGGTGGCGGACAAACACACCACAAAGCACCACTACCAGGCAGAGTACGCATGCGATTGCAAACCGCAGGCTCATCATGTGTTCGAGACATTCTTTCTTCATCAATTGCCAAAGCATAAGACTACCTCGCAGATTCTTGTTCTGGACGGCGCACTTAACAGGTACGACATTCGCAAATTATTGCCTGCCAGCCACTGCCGGCAGGTTATCGTCTATCGTTCTACGTGATACGCAGTACTACTTATCTGACGTCATATCGCAGGAAGAACAAGAAGGCCGACAGGAAGAACAGTACGTTGAGTATGCTCAGGATCAGGACATCGGGCAGAGTGCCAGCCACTGCCTTGTTCGTCGCGGGGCGCCTCACTCTAAGTGTCGGGATCTTCTCCGGGATTATCTCGGCAGGCTTGCCCGAAGCTTGCCCGGTCTTCCGCAGTTCATCGCCATATGCCTTCATGTCGTCCTTGAGTCGCCTGCGTGCCAGGTCGAACTCTTCATATGAAACCCGGCCGGTATCCATCAGGCCGACGGATGCGTACATCCAGCATCCCGAAGGCGAGAGTCGCCCGAGGACTTCTGCCATGCTCGTTTGGGCATTGCACTGATTCATCCAGAACTTGTCCCACGCATCCTTACGCCGCTCGCGTTCACGATCCAATTTCTCTCTTGCATCTTTGATCTTCGTGCCGTAGCTGAGCTCTCCGGAAGTCTCGGTCAGACGCCATCGCCGAATCCGAATTTCCCTGTCTATTGATTTCTTCTGTGCTTCTATGATCTCCAGTGGAGTAACAGGCTTGCAGACGCCTGCAAGAACTGGAGCCAGATTTGGGATTACGAGAATCCACACGACCCATACGAACAGGCACACAAACAATGAGGTCGCAGACTTGTGCGTGACGCATGAAACCAGCAGGCCGAGAGTGAAGAACACGCTCAGGTAGAGGCACGCCACGCCAAACATGACGCTCATCCTCGTAAGAACATCGCCATCTAGTCCGATGATACCTTTCCACCACGCGTAACCCACGCCGCCGGCAAACGCCACCGTGAACGGCGTTATCAGCACCAGATAGCCGCCTATCCATTTCGCCAGCAACACCAGGTCCCGAGGGACCGAATTGGACATCATCAGGCGAAGTGTTCCGGTTTCCTTCTCGCCGCAGATCGAGTCAAACGAGAACAGGATCGCCAGCAGCGACAGCACAATACTGACGATATATACCAGATCAGGCGTGCTGAACAATCCCGACATCGCGTTCCGGTCGGCATGGCGGTCGATATTGGTGAATTTCCATGTGCGCGTCTTTATCGCCGCAGGAGACGAGTCGGTGAGCCCACGGGCGAATGTGGACAGCGGTGTGGACGGAACGGCGTCCAAACGTCCCTCGCGCCACAGGAGCCTGGCTTGCTGATCCTGCGGCTTCTCTTCGGACAGGATGTCAGCGATATGGGTCTTTCCTGCTTTTGTTATCGCCGCTTCCTGGTCTCGGTCGCGTTCGTATTGGTCTGCACATATGTACACGCTCGCGAATACGAGCAGGAGCGTCAGGATGAACGTCACCCCAAAACGCAGCGACAGCACATGCGATACGATTTCTTTGCGTATCAGTGTTATCAGCATTACTGCACCTTCGCAGAAGTAGCCCCGGCTACCTCGGTTTTCATGTATTCCAGGTAGAGTTGCTCCAGATCCCTGTTGACGATCCCGTCGCGGTCCAGCATTTCGACGATATTGCCTCCGCGCATGATGCCTACCTTGTCGGCAATGCGCTTCACGCGGAAGATGTCGTGACTCGACATGAGTATCGCCTTGCCCTCGGCCTTGAGGGATTCGATGATCTCCAGGAACTCAAAGCCTCCCTTGGGGTCCAGGCCGCTGGTGGGCTCGTCGAGAACGATCAGGTCCGCATCCTTGAGAATCGCAATCGCAATGCCAAGCCGCTGACGCATGCCCTTGGAGAATCCGTTCACGCGACGATAGTAGGCGTTGTCCGCGAGCCCAACACGCTTGAACACCGCGTGGTACTCGTCTTCAGAGCGTTTGCCCCTGCTGGCAAGCTCGGAGAAGAACACCATGTTCTGGTGCGCGGTGAAGTTTCCGTACAGCATTACGTTCTCGGATACGTACGCGACGTGCTTCTTGGCTTCAAGCGGTTTGGCCTGCACGTCTATGTTGTTGATCAGGACCGTTCCCTCTGTGGGTTCAGTGAACCCCAAGATCAGCATTATTGTGGAGGTCTTGCCAGCACCGTTGGCACCCAGCAGGACGCATATCTCGCCACTTGCTACTGACAGATCCAAGCAATCCACACCTACCGTTCCGTCTTCGTAAACCTTTTTGAGCCCGTCTATCTTCAGCATTTCGCACTCTCCAGTTATCTTCGGGATACCTTGATACTCGCTATTGCGATTCCGAGGACCATGACTACCAGAATGCCCACGAGTATGGCCGTCCCGGTTATGTTGGTCGGCGATCCAAGGCGAACCGAGAAGCTCTTGTCGATCGCTTCTATGTCCTCCACGCCGGAATGACCTTCGGCTTCTATCTTGACCGGATACTCGCCGACACTCACATCGCCCGGCGGAATCAGTTTTGCGGTGAATGTCGCCTTCTCCTCCCCTGCGAGGATCGTGACTGACTTCGGGTCAAGCTCGGCTTCCCAGCCGATGGGCAGGTCCAGCTTCGGTGCGATGCTTCGCAACACCAACGTTCCCGAATTCATCACGCGGAACTTGAAATCGACCGGTTTGCCAATCTCTACTTCCTTATATTGGGTATCCATGAGGATATCCAGCTTGCCCACGCCCTTGGGAATCAGCACCAGTTCCACGCACTCGCCCTTGATCTTCTGGATATCCTCGGCCGGTATGTTGTTGGAATGCTTCTTCACCAGCTCGAAGATGTTCTTCAGCTCGGATGGGCGGGTCACGACTATGTAGAATGACAGGCTCTGATCCACCAGCTTGGGCGAAAGGTTGGAGGGTATCGACGCCTCGAAGTACAGGTTTTGCTCGGTGATCTCGTCGGTGAACTTCACTTGCGTCAGTGATGCCTCGCTCTCGGGATCAATAAACGCTTTCTGTATCGAGGGCGGCAGATTCAGCACTATCATGGCGAAGCTCTGTGTGGTTTTAGCCAGGCGCTTGAGGTTCAGATCGTAGCGAATCTTCGTGCCCAGCTTGCCTATTTGCGAATATTGCGTGGAGGCGACATCGGGCAGGTCCTGGTTACTTTCGTTCTTCAGGTACACGTCATATTCGCGGCTGGTGCCGAGGAATTCCAATGAGACCGTGACCGAATCTACCGCCTTGTTCAGCAATTTGTACTCGAGGGTAACTTCCTTACCGTACTCGATAGTGTTCACTATTAACTGGAAGGGGTCGCCCACGATGGCTTTCGCGCCGGCGACTTGCCGCTCATCAATGCCTAGAACTCTCGACGTACGCGTTTCGCCCTTGAGCGTCACGATAACGTTGTCTACCTTCAGCAATGCCCCAAGGTCGGCATCTCGCACTTTCCTGCCTTCCCCGGCCATCGCGATGCGAGCCTTGCCAATGTCGCTGGCGTTGCGGATAGTTACCGACGCCATCACCTCGCCGTCCTTACTGCGGTACTTGCGGGCATTGACTACGCTGATAATGGTTGCATCCTTCAGGAACTCAAGGCGCTCTTTTTCGAGATCTATCTCCGCCTGGCGAAATTTCAGCTTCGCGCGATTGAAGGCCATCCGGGCATCATTCAGCCGCGTCACTGTAACGAGCCCATCCTTGAACAGCTTCTCCACCTTGTCCAGGTCGGCCATGGCTGCCGATCTCTCCTGATCAGCCTGGTCTAGCGCCAACTTGGCCTGCTTGGCTTCCAGCAGGTGGAGCTGCTCTTCGCGAGATAGAACCAGCCTCGGAGCCTTTTCGCCGGCCTGGGCAGCCGACAGAACGCCCGATCCGGCCACGATGACCACCGCCAGTAAGCATATTGTCACAACTCTACACTGCATCACTTCGCTTCCTTCCCGCCCGTCGGTTCAAAATATCTCATAATCCGCCGCAATCTTTCCTGCGCCGTGAGCAGCAGTATCTGCTCCTCGAAGTACGTATCCTGGCTCACGAAGAATTCTCTGCGGAAGGTCTCCAACTCGTCGTCAGAGATTTCGCCAAGTTCCTTGAATCGCTCTTTTACGCTCAGCCGAGCCTTTGCGATTTCCACTCTCTCCTGACGTATCTTCATTGATACCACACGCTCTTCGACCGTTTCGTAGGCCTTGCGAACGTCGCGATTCGTCAGCCAGATCGTGTTGCACAGCATACGCCTGTCTCGCTCCAGCAGCCCCCTCTCTCGCTTGAAACGCCCAATCCTTTCCTTTCCGTCAAGGATCGGCAGTTCCACCACGGCATCGAAGAATCCGCCGGACGTCGGCTCGTTCAGCCATGCGGGCCCATGCTCTGCGGGCCTGCCGAGAAAACCGTCATTGTGGTACTTCACGAACGGGTTGGCGCTATACACCGAATCGTTGCTAACAAGGGAACCACCAGTGGCCACGTGCCGCCCGCGATATCCGCCGACGATGTCGACATGCGGAAAGTACTCCCATACTATCTGGCGCAGGACACGATCTCGTTCGTATACTGCCGCGCGGGACTGCGCGATCCGTGTGCTGCGATTGAACGCGATGACGGTGGCGTCATCCACAGACAGCGAGAACTCCTTCAGCTCGCCGGACAGCAAGAAATCGGCCATGTCTACCGGGAACCCCATCGCATGTGCGAGGTCCTTCTTTTCACGCTCAATATCCTTCTCGAGCCTGTTTATGCGAAGGCTCTCGTCCAGTACATTGAGCCTGGCCGTAAGTACATCCAGTTCCAGCACTTCCTTCGCTTCTCTGCGATTGACCATCTTCTTGTAACGCTCGGTGAAACCGTCCCGCACCCGAAGACGCTCGGCCAGTTGCTTTTGGCGTAGAAGGATCCTCCAGAACTTGAGCCGGACAGCGGATATCACGTTGGCAACCGTCTCTTCGTGGCTGAACAGGAAATCACGTTCAAGCTGTCGAAAGTTCACATCCAGGGGGTTGTCCTTGCCGAACTCCAGCAGCGATTGAGATGCCAGCACGCTCATGGCGAGGTGACGGCCGATTTCGTCGTGCAATGTGGTGGCACGCAAGCGATATGAAATGTGCGGGAGGAATCGCGAAAGGACGATTATCTTTTCGCCGGCGAGTGATTTTACTGCCGCCCGGCTTGCGACGATTTCGTCATTAAACGCAAGACTGTGGACGAGGCATCTGGTGATTGTAAGCGGGCCGGCCGAGATTAGCTTGTGTGCGCTCTGACGCCGCTCAGTCTCGATCTTCAGACGGATCGGGTCGTGTTTGATATCGTCGGCGCTCTGGTAATTGTCATCAGCCTGGTCCTGCCAACGTTTCAGTGCGCTCTTGTCGGAGGTCCTGTCGGCAACTTGCTCTTCGACAATTTTCTGCACGTTGTCACTGTACGATTCATCGAAGGCTGCAGTCCATGCATTGTCCCCCTCGCAGCCGCATAGCAGCAAGATAACCATCGCCATCACCGCCCGCGCGACATGCTGCTGATATGCCCATACGTCCTTGTAACTCATCAAAGTCTGTTCCTTATTCCCCACCCCCGGCAATCCGGGAGCGCCGCCCGCGGGCGGTAAATGAAGCCGGCAAGAACGATATCCATCGCGTCAGAGAAACCCAGTTGCGTCTGAACGCTTTCTAAAAATCTGAGCTGCCGTTATTTGAAAGTCACAACTGTACAATTACCGCTAACCGATCTGCCGTTACTACCAAGACCCGCAATAGGGCCCGGTGGTTTCATCTTTTTTCGAATACGTCACCCGCAACCGAAGATTCCGCAACATGATGGACGACCAAGCGTGACGTTTCCGTCCGGCAACTGCACGCAATTATGCGTGTGCCGGCCCCAGTTGCTGTACATCGGCCTCGCTGGCGATTGTGCCCGCCGTTGCCAAAGCCGCCACTGTGCTCAACTCAGTGGAACCCACGAATTGACTGGGACAAAGACGTTGGTCTCAGATGCGTCCAAGTGTGTTCCCGCATGGCGACGAATCACCGGCGGGCGCAGTCTTCCTTTCGAACGCAAAGAGTAAGGCCTTTGTTCGGAAAACACAAGTCTCCTAATAGATTTTTCCCATGGTGTCAGGTGCGGTGAGCGCAAAAAGACGTCGGGGGATATAGGGTCTCCCGTGGCGAACCAGCGGGACCACACGGCATGAAGCCGAGTTTTGTCCACCGACATACTGATTGTTGGCCCAAATCGCCCAAAGGTCAATCTGTTTGCGAGAGAATCTTGAAGTGGAAAAAGGGGTTACGGACAATCGGTGAGTTGACGTGCTCTCGAATGCCCGGCAGGTGTGTGGCGGCCGGGCTGAACGGCGAATCGGGCGGACATATAGGTCTGCCCCTACAACGGCGCGCAGTCATATATCTACATACTGACTGGTGGGGCGGGTTTTGATGCGGGGGATTGTGGGGTTTTGCGAAAAAAGAAGCGGAAAAAAGTGAAAGAAGGACGACAAAACGTCGAAATAACTGCGTTTTTGCGGATGGTGCACGTAATGACGCAATGCTGATTCTGAACCATGGCTAACGGCTGGCGAGATCGTCAATTAACGGCCGATTCTCGAAGCTCCAAATCGGTGCACAAGATGCCATTCGTGTAACATTTTGCACCTTTTTGCACAAATGCGAATTATGCAATATCCGGGTCTCCATGCTTGTGAGGTCGGCCGGGTTTTCTGGGAATCCGTATCGGCCTGTCTCGTTTCAAGCCGATCAGGCTGGCTTGAATTGTGTGCCGTTAAACTGCCGTTAGAGTGCCGTTAACTCAAGATGGCCCCGGCTGGTCGGCGAGGGCGATGCCGGGCCAGCTGGGTTACTTTGAGCCGACTCTTTTCATGTATTCGGGGGCCGGGACGAAGGTGCGTGGCACCTCGTCGGTGGGGGTGTCCAGTTCGGACGCTTGCCAGTATGGCATCATATCGACTACCTGCCCGGTGAACATCGCTTCATCTATGCCGAAGCACGTGATTGCCGAGTCCATGCCCGCAGCCAGTGTCGAAAGAGGCGGTGTACCGTTGAGCATTGTGTCGGCCAGCTCTTTTCCGAGAATCTCATCGCCGCCGCCATGTCCGCCGCCTTCTTCGAGCGGTTTGTACTCTTTACGCTCTTCGTCGAAGCCGATGCGGCGCACCTCAATCTCGCCGGTCAGCACGTCGCCACGCAGCGTGCCTTCGGTTCCGCAAATGTACATCCTGCGTTCGGAGATAGCCGTGCTGTGATTCATGTGGAACGTGGCGCGGATAGCGTTGTAGTACTCGATGATCGCGACCTGATTGTCTACCAGGTCCTTATCATCGGTAAACGCAGTTACTGTCTTGTCGTCCGCCAGCGGCCAGGTGCCGAATGCGGGCTTGCCGTCCTTATTTTCCCCGAGACGCTGAATTTGATGTTTGTTCTCGGGCCTGAAGAAGTTGCAGCCGCCGAACGAAGCCACTCGCCGTGCGCGGCTGGCGACCATCCAGTTTGCCAGATCGATATCGTGGCAGCATTTTTCCAGCAGGGCAGTTCCGCTGTTTTCTGTCTTGCGGCGCCAGTCGGAATGGAAGAATCCGCCATGGTTGAAGTCGAGCGTCTCGTTGAATTCCATGCTGACGATATCGCCGATCACGCCGGATTCGAGCAGTTCCTTGATTTTGCGATAGTGGGGCGAGAATCGCAGCGTGAAGCCCATGATGAAATCCTTGCCGCTCGCTTTTTGGGCCTCGTGCATCGCGATGCAGTCTTCCAGCTTGGTGGCCAGGGGCTTTTCGCAGAACACATTCTTGCCTGCTTTGAATGCCGCGATGGTCTGTTCAGCGTGGAAGCAATTCCACGACCCGATCAGCACCCAATCGATATCTGGGTCGTCGGTAACCTGGTGATAGTCATCGCACACCTTCACGTCACCGCCGGCGAAATCCCTTGCCATCTGGACAGATGCCTCACTGGGGTCATAAACCGTGACAAGCTCCAACAGATTGTTTCCCTGCTCCTGAACGTGTTTCATTACGCCGTTGAGCCTGGCGCCGAAACCGATAGCTCCTACACGAATTCCCATTGTTACAACTCCTGTTTGTTCATAATGTTCAGGCCTGCTTTGGGACATATCGTCGGCTGCGAGCCGACTCGTCGCCACCTGTGGCATTTTGCAGGCCAGGTAATCCATTGCATCACTGGCGTATTATGATCATAATAGATCCGGGTATAAAATGGCAAAAAATGTTGAGAATTTAACCAAAACAACTAGACAGAAGCAGTTGATTGCCAATTTGCGGGGCGTAAAGAATCTGGGCATGCCCGAGAACCTTTACTCCGGTGCAGGTGGGGTCTTAACTGAGCTGCCGCGCGAGATTCTTGCGTTTCACCGAGGTTCGGCGTTCGAAGGCGGTGTTGCCAGCCGTCATCATCGCTACGTGCTCGTGTTCTGTCTGCAGGAGCCTCGCGGGGTGATTCTGGACGGCCGCGTTTTCCCGCTGTCGCCCGGCCAGGGCATGCTCATCTTTCCTTACCAGGGGCATTACTACACCAGCGCGCCCCCCGAAGGCGATTTCAGTTGGCTGTTTGTGACGTTTGAACTGGCGAATGCATCACAGGTCGGCGTGCTGCGAAATCATCCGTTCGAGATGACTGACGAGGCATGGCGGGGACTTCAGTCGCTTGTTGATGAAGTGCACTCGAATCGCAAATCAGCCGCCAGGACGTCGGGGCTGGTCAACCTGAAGCTGGCGATGCTGCTGGCCGAGTTTGTGCAGGCCCGCCACGACCAGCCTGCATTCTTACGCGACAACGACGATGACGAAGTTGCTGGCGATCCGCGGGACGTTGGCTTTATGCAGGGGGTCTGCGAGTATGTCTATGCGAATCTCGATGCGGATTTGTCGATGGAAACTATCGCTACACACATGTCGCTTTCGGCAAGCCGCCTTCAGGCGAAGTTCCGCGAGACCCTGGGCCGTCCGCTTGGCGAGTTCATCCGCAATGTGAGAATCAATGCGGCGTGCAGTTATTTGCATAGCAGCGATATGACCGTATCCGAGATCAGTCGGACCGTTGGCTTCCAATCTCTCTTCTCGTTCAGCCGCGCCTTCAAAAGAAAAATGAGCTGCTCCCCCCTGAACTACCGCAAACAAGCCCAAGCCATCCCCGGCCAATAGGGTAGCCGGTCAGTATGTGCCTCTCATGCCTTTGAAGCTGTCGTCTGCGTATTTCTGGTAGTGCTCGTCGTCATCGCCGAAACGTCCCATCTGCACAAGTGACCAGGTGGCATCGCGGAAGTGTACCATGAACTCCATCATCTTGAGGCGGCGGATGTGATCCTCGGTGCACTTGCCGAAATATGCATCCAGGAACACTCGTTCGTTGTCGTCGGTCATGTTCTGGAAGATTGCGGGGGCCGCCAGGTCGAAATACACATCGCCCATGCCCGCAAATTCCCAGTCCAGAATCCGCACGTTTCCGTCATCGAGCAGGTTTCCCACCCAGATATCGTTATGGCACAGGCCGACCGGGCTCGGCGGGTCGCTCAGGGCATTCTCATATTCGTACATCTTCGCCAGGAAATCGTCGATGTCATCCGGCAGGGCCTCATCGAACGAGCGGATTACCTTGATGAACTCTTCCACCGTGCGGAATGGATTGTGTACGGCATCTATGCCGGGCAACTGGTGGCAGCGTTTCATGGTCTGGGCCAGGCGGCGGAGGTTGGTGTCGGTCTTGAGTTCTTCCGGCTCCCACTGACGGCCGTCAATGAATCGCGAGATCATGTGGCCTTCGGGCTCGACGAACAGTATGGGCTCGGGACCCACGCCTATAGACGCCACTTCCTTGAGTACCGCGTACTCAACCTTGCGATCTATTCCCAGTAGAACGGTGTTTGGCCCGCTGACGCGAACCACATACCGCTGGTCGCCCATGCGGATCTTGTAGTTCTGGTTGGTCTTGCCGGGAATGTGCTCGATCTCGTCGGGCTCAGCGTGTGCCCAGCCGTCCATTTGCGAAATGATGCTTCTGAGTGTCTCGTCCATGTGCTTGGTTCCTGGATTCCTGAATGCAACTACTGCCGAGGTGCGATTCTAGCATCTGCGGGCGTCCTGACGAAGGTCGAATGAACACTTCGGGCAAATAGATTGCATGGCTTTGCGGGCGGGAGGAAGAAGATGGGCCAATGCGTCATACTAGAGTCTAAAACGTTGTTTGGCAGTTAGATACAATGAGTGGCCTATGCCGCCTGGTCTCAGCAGGCCGCCGACTTCCTCGAAGCTGGCCCACTTGAGATCATCCACTTCCGGTGAATTCGTTTGCAGCTCGCCAGCCACCCGGGCAAAAAAGCCGAAGATCAGCACATCTTTGTGTTCCAGATGGTAACTGTCTATATATTCAGATGATATAACGCTGAGTCCGGTTTCTTCCATCAACTCTTTGGACAGTGTCTCCTCGGCGGTGTGGCCGGATTTGATGTATCCTGCCGGCAGAACCCAGTGGTCTTTGGTGATGTAATGCTGCATCAGCACAGCAGTTCTGTTCTGCTCGTCCAGTGTAACAGCCAGCACGCAGGGGTATGGGGAGTCGAAAAGTGGCGTGTCGCAGCCGGGGCACCAAGGAATCTCGCCTTCATCGCCAACATCTCTGAGCGAAGTTGGGGTTCCGCAGTGTGGGCAGTATTTGCATTGCATGGGTGAGCTATGTCCTTAAGAAATTTGTTATCTACAATAGTTATGGCGCATGTGCCGGAGGTTCCACCGACCATCGCGGCTCCGAGTATACTTGCCGGGCGCGAGCGGGCAAAGGGTTGGCGTGCTATTGTCCCGGAGACGTGGGCGAGTTTGGGCTATTTGTGGTTCTGGACCTCCGTCGGCTTCGCCGTAGGAGCGACGTCAAAATGAGCCCGTGTCCGAAGTAACTAATCGCTCGGATAGATGGGCTCCAAAGGGCTAAGTTCTTGCAATCTGGAAGTGTTGAACCTATAAATCTCTTCTTTGCAATGAACCTTATCGGCGGTGCCACCGTAGAATCGTAGCAGGAAGGTGTGCACAGTCAGTTCGACGTCACTTTCTGCTGCGCTCGAACATTTCGCGGAGAAGTGCATGGCACATGATATTTTGAAGAAATCCGTTGAGGCTCAGACTGGTCGAGCCAGTATTTTCATTCTTGGCATCTTGTTTGGCGGCATACTCGTGATAAACGCGTATGTAGCTGAGTGGCTGTTCGAAGACGACTTCCACAGTAAGGCGATGGCGCTTGCCGGTGCGTTGCTGCTGGGGGTGCCTATTGTGTTACACGCAGCTTCTTCGTTGCTGCGCGGGCAGATGCACATGGACGAGTTGGTGGCCTTGGCGGTTGTGGCTTCGATCACCGCGATGGATTACAAAGCCGCCGGTCTGGTGGCGTTCTTCCTGTTGCTGGCCAACCTTATCGAGACGCGAACCGCTCTTGGTGCGCGTGCGAGTATCGAGGGCTTGGTTCACTTGGCCCCGAAGAAAGCTCATCGTGTGGGTTCCGACGGTACAGAAACGCTGGTCGACCCGCTCGAACTGTGTCCCGGCGATACCATTCGCATCCGTCCCGGCGATAATATCGCTGCTGATGGCAATATCATCGCCGGCCAAAGCTCCATCAACGAGGCCAACGTTACCGGCGAATCGATCCCGGTTGACAAGGCCACTGGCGATGAAGTGTTCTCCGGCACGATTAACGTCGCAGGCTCTATCGATGTGGAAGTTGCCCGTGCCGGTGCGGATACCACGCTGGGTAAGGTACAGAAGCTTATTCTGGAAGCTGAGAAGACCCGAATTCCGATCATGCGAATGATCGATAAGTACGCGGGATGGTATACCCCCACGATTCTGATGCTGGCAGGTGCTGTGCTGTTCTTCACGCGTGATATGAACCGTGCGATCACGATGTTGGTTGTGGCGTGCCCGTGTTCTATCGTGCTGGCGGTGCCTACTGCGATGGTGGCTGCGCTCTCGTGTGCGGCCCGGTTGGGTATTCTTGTGAAGGATGTCTCTACGTTGGAAGTAGCCCAATCGCTTACTGCTTTTGTGTTCGATAAAACAGGCACGCTCACGACCGGTGAGCTTAGCGTTACCAGAATGATGCCTGCTCCCGGCGTGGAAGGCGCAGAGTTGCTTACGGCGGCTGCCTCGGTTGAGCATCACTCCAAGCACCCGGTCGCGGTTGCGGTGGTAGCTGTCGCCAACCAGGCCCGCGTTACCTTTGCCGACGCCACGGAAGTGGAAGAAGTCGCCGGCCGCGGTATGGTCGCGACAATCAGCGGCGACAAAGTGCTTGTAGGAAGAAAAACCTGGCTGGACGAGCTGGGCGTGGACCTGTCGTTAATGTCGGACAAGAAATATCACGAGCCCGAAGGGCTCAGCACGCTATATGTGTCAGTTGGCGGCAAACTTCTCGGCTGGATCGGCCTGGAAGACAGCACACGCCACGAAGCCCGCGAAGCCATTGACGATCTGCACGCCCTGGGTATGCGGGAACTGGTTATGGTCACGGGTGACCGCTGGTCGGTCGCCAGGCGCGTAGCCAAGGAAATGGGTTGCACCGAAGTGCAGGCTGAGGTGCTCCCGGCCGACAAGCTGGAATTGGTCAGCGCTCTTAAACGTCAGGGTCATTGCGTGGCGGTGGTAGGTGATGGCGTTAACGACGCTCCCGCACTGGCCGCAGGCGATCTTTCCATAGCGATGGGAGCAGCCGGAAGTGACGTTGCCATCGATTCGGCATCGATCGCGCTGATGAACAACGATCTGCGTCGCCTTGGTTTCATCGTGAGGCTATCGCGTCGCGCCAGCCACGTAATTCACCAGAACCTCCTGTTCGGTGTGATATTCGTTGTGGTCTTCATGGTGCTTGCGGGCATGGGGTGGCTCGCTCCGGTGGTGGCTGCGTTGTTGCATGCGGCTGCGGCTACGGTGGTAATTTTCAACTCGGCGAGATTGGTGCGATTTGGCGAAGAGCTGCACGACGTCAAGGAAGGTCAGTCGGAAACGGTTACACCCCGCACCGAACACATAGCTGTCTAGGCAGAGCGTTGTGGGCGGCCGGCGCACAGCCGAGTCACCCAGGGGAAGGTGCCCCCCCAAGGGAATTTGATCTTACTTTGGTCTAGAGGCTTTCAGAGGCGAAATGACGACGAGTTTTGGGCAGTATCAGGATGAGCAGAATGACGGAACCGATTACCGTCTGGAGCACGATGTGCGCATCGGCTTCGCCGGGTATCCTTGCCCATCGGACATTGCCGCCAAGCGTGATCATTGCGATGCATCTTGCCAGGTTGAGCAGTGTGGCGAGCAGTGCGACGAAGTAAGTCCACTTGACGCCGCGTCCGAACAGCATCCAGAATACCCAGCTTACTGCCGCGACAGCCAGCAGGCTTCCGGCGATCAGAAGTCGCCTGGTGGTGTAGTTCTCCGGTACGGAGAAGATAATGCATGCTATGATTGCCATGGCGATTGCTTCGCCGAGGCCCAGCCAGGCCACGAGAGCTGCCAGCTTGGGCATGCTGGTGCTTCCGCCTTGTCCTTCCATGGATCGGGTCTGGAACAATGCCATTCCCATCAGGAGGGCAGCCGACGAGTACAGCACGCAGTAGGCCGCGGCCAGTGCGAAGTAATTCATCGGGATGTGCTTGTCTTGCATGAGTGCGTCGAGCGGGTAGAAGCTCGACAGGTCTGGGATGATGGCTGCGAGGACTTTGACTGCCACAATATTCTGTGCTTCGCCGGTGAAGATAGCCTGGTGAATGGAACCGACAAAGAACGCTCCGAGGCAGACTCCCAGCGTGAGCACCTGTCCGAACCTTGTGCTGGCGGCCACTGCGATGGCGGAGAATACGATAACCGCCATCATCAGCAGAACGATTGCAAGGATGAGCTGCGAAGATATCACGTTACCGAATTCGGTGATTTCCCATTGTTTTCCGACGAACGTAATGATGCCTACAGTGACGCTCAGCAGGGCGGTGACTGCCCATACGCATGTGGAAGTGAATGTCCAGTTGAAGAGGATGTTGCCCGCTACTGCGATGCCAAGGGCCAGAAAGATGCTGCCGGAACCGAGAATAATGACAGGCCAGTCGTACGGATCGGACACTGCGGGCCTGACGTGATGGCGTACGATAAGGATGAATGCCAACGCGCATACGTAATAGGCGAGCATAACGGCGGCCGACACTCCAAAGAACTTGCCCAGCACGAAGCTTGCTCTTGGCACGGGTTTGGAAACCACGGTGAGCGCAGTTCTGGACTCTATCTCGCGAGTGATAGCACTGGTCGCGCAGAATGCAGCCAGCAGCAGACCGGTAACCAGCAGGGCGCCAAGTCCATTGCTGATCATGAATTTCTGATCGGTGTCGTGATAGTCGGTACTGACGGTCCATCCGGAAAGCGGAAGGCTGGCCAGCAGGATGGCGAATGTCACGAAGATCAGCACGGCGAAAACAGGTTGCCTGACGCACTGAAGAAAAGTTGTTCGGCCGATGGCCCAGATTTTGGTCATATCGGGTTACTCTCATTAATAAGACATAGTTTTAGATGTTCTGTAGGATCCGTTAAGTCTTACGGAATTACTACGCAACGAGGCGAGCAATTTGTTCGCTCCGGGCGGATTGTAGGTTTGGCGGGCTGAATTCACAAGCCCGTGAAGGAGAATTGTAACGCATGAGATCACAGAGGCGCGGCAAAAACGTTGCGATACTCGGAACATTGCTGCAGACGATCTTTACTGCGGTCATGCTGATGATCTGGCTGACCAGTGGGTCGCGCGGGGCGATGGCGTGCTCATGGTTCCTTGCCGGCGGTATCGGTTTGTGGCTGTGGGCAGCGGTGCTGTTTTACGCTCGACAGCGAGAAAAGCAGGAAGCCGAAGAGCTTGGCGAAGTTGTCGCCGAGGGACGGATTTTTGAACAAATTGACGGAGCAGGCACTGCTCCGGCGGCACATCGCGTGGCGTTCCTTGAGAAGTGGGTCATCCCGCTGTTTACGCTCACATGGGCTGCGTACAACGCTGTTGTTGGTTTCTACGTGTGGCGGGCTGTTTCCGCGCCGGGTGCCGCCGAGGTGGTATCGCCGGAGACCGGGGCGTTATTTGGCGTCTTGGTCGCCTTTATCGCTTTTTTGTTCAGCCGTTACGCTACGGGAATGGGCACGCAGAAGCAGTGGCGATTCCTCCGTGCGGGTGGAAGCTACCTGACGGTTTCGGTGCTGTTCATGGCGGCCGTTGTTGGCTCGATGCTGGCCGTCTGGCAGAAGTATCCGAACGTTGATAGCGTTGTGGCGATGATCATTCCGATCGCGCAGTTCATATTTGCCGCTGAATTGCTGGTCAGCCTGATGCTGGATATTTATACGCCTCGCGTGCCGGGGCAGGAGAGAAGGCTCAGCTTTGACTCGCGACTTTTCAATATTCTGTCCGAGCCAGATCGTGTCGGACATTCGATGGCAGAAGCCGCTAACTATCAGTTTGGCTTCGAAGTCTCAAAGACATGGTTCTACAGGCTGCTGTCCAGGGCACTTGCTCCGCTGGTTGTGCTGGGCATTATCTTGATGATCCTGATGAGTTCGATCGTTATCGTGCAAGAGGGCGAAGTTGCACTCGTCAGTACGTTCGGAAAGCTGGACACCGAGTCTGTATTGAAGCCAGGGTTCAATCTTAAGCTGCCATGGCCCATCTCCACGGAAAAGCGGTTCGATACCACGCAGATATATGAACTGAAGCTTGGAGCGGGCGCTGATCGCGAACCTACCCTTGCCCCTGAAGGCAGCGCTTTTGCGGGGCGTGAGCTGCTTATCTGGACTGAAGATCACGGCCGTGCCGAGGAGAATGACTTCCTGGTCGCGATCGATGACCACCATTTGCGTTCGGAAACGGTCGGCGCAACCAGAGCAAAAGTCGCGGCGGTTGATATCATCAAGCTGGTCGTCAGCCTGACCTATCGCATCGTCGATCCGGTCAAGTTCGGCTACAAGTATACCAACGCCGAGTTACTGCTGAAGAGCGTCGCTCAGCAGGAAATGGTGCGTTACTGTTCCAGTGCTATCCTTACCGAATCTGACGATGCCGATGATAAGGATCGTCCTGTAGCTCTGATGACATATGGTCAGAAGAGGGCGGCGGCCAGGCTTAAGCAGCGTATCGAGCAACGCGTGGGTGCCAACGGTTTGGGTCTGGGTGTGGAGATCAA